>JALHTV010000133.1 GCA_022866005.1 Phycisphaerae bacterium | reverse complement strand
TCCCGCGCGGGGTGGCGTAGATCGCCCCGTCGGGCCGCAGGCGGCTGGCGTGTTGCCGAAACTTCTTGCCCGGCAGGCGGTCGGGCAGGTCGCTGACGGAGTTGGTCTGTGGGTCATACTTGCGGACCGTCCCGCGGCAGTCGAAGTACGCACAGCCCTCCCCATCCACCAGGATGCCCCGGCCGGGGGTCTTGTCGTCCTGGTGCCCGCCGCGGAACAGGACCCGCCGCTCCCTCAGGTCATAGGCGACGAAGTCGGTTGACTCCTCGGCCGGGTTGCCGAACTCCCCGTAGAAGATCAGACGCCGCCCGTCCAGGGCGGTCACCGGTGCCCCGAAGCCTGGGACTGTGATGCCGAAGTCGGTGACTTGCCCGCTTGAGGGGTCGAAGCAGAAGATCCGGTCGCCGCGGTATCGGGGGGAGTCGCTTTCCTTGCCCCACAAGCTGGCGAAGTACACCTTGCCGTCACCGCCCTCGTAGATCCGCCCGTGCACCTTGCCGATGCCGTAGTCGCCCGGCTTGAAGTCCTTGACGGCCTTGCGGACGCTGCCCAGCCGTCGCAGGCGCCGCGCGGAGGGGTCGAACTCGTAGAGGTAGGTGTCGGCGTCGGTGGCCCCG
Organism: Phycisphaerae bacterium; assembly: GCA_022866005.1. Lineage (GTDB taxonomy): Bacteria > Planctomycetota > Phycisphaerae > SM23-33 > SM23-33 > JALHTV01. Next base: position 4,980 of record JALHTV010000133.1, on the reverse strand, counting down.
TGGTCGCCGATGGCGGTGTAGACTCGCCCGTTGGAGTGGAGGCAGCCCGTGCCCCAGTGGGTCCAGTCGGCCGGGTAGTCGACCGGGAAGGGCGCGTACTCCACCTTGGGGGCGTGCCTGGCGACCGTGCAGGGCGTGATCGGGTCGAACAGCTTCACCGCGCCTACGTCGCGCGGAATGGCCAACAGGCCCTTGGTCGGCAGGGCGGTCAGGGCGACTGCGTCCTCCGTCTGCGCGGGGGCCTTGCAGCCGGCGGCCAGCAGTATCACGGCCAGGGCCACACCGACGACTTGGCGTGCATAGGTCGCGATGCGAAGGTGCCTCATGTGCGTGGTCCTTTCCTGGCGATGTCGGTTCCCTTATGCGATGCCGGGTCGACGGATCTTCCTCGCCAGCGGTCAGCTAGTGCTGACGGTGATGAGCTTGTCGAGCGCCGCGGCGGCCGCGCCGGAGTCGATGGCCGCTTCGGCCAGGGGGATGGCCCCGGCGATGGATTTGGCCCGCTCGGCCACGGTCAGGGCCGCGGCGGTGTTCAGGACCGTGATGTCGCGGGCGGGGCCCTTCTGGCCGCTGAGCACACCGCGGATCACCTCGGCCGATTCCTGCGGGCTTTTCACCAGCAGGTCCTTCAGTTTGGCCGCCGGCAGGTGGAAGTCGCGCGGCCGGACGATCGTTGTCCTCACCCTGCCGCCGCGCAGGTGCGCCACCTTCGTGGGCGCGGTGGTGGATAGCTCATCCAGCCCGTCGTCGGCGTGGACGACCATCGCGTGGACCGCCCCCAGAGCCCGCAGGACCCGGGCGATCGTCTCGACCAGCGCACCGTCGAACACGCCCATGAGCTGTCGTTTTGCACCGGCGGGGTTGGTCAGCGGGCCCAGCAGGTTGAAGATCGTCCGCACGCCCAGTTCCTTCCGCACCGGGCCGGCGTGCTTCATGGCCGGGTGGCAGCGGACGGCGAAGCAGAAGCAGACGTTGGCCTCGGCCAGGCAGCGGGCGGCGACGGCGGGGTCGGCGTCGATGTTCACGCCCAGCGCCACCAGCACGTCGGCTGAGCCGGACGGCCGGGTGTTCGTGCGGTTGCCGTGCTTGGCCACCTTCACGCCCGCCCCGGCCGCCACGAGCGCCGCGGCGGTGGAGATGTTGAACGTGGCCAGGCCCGTGCCGCCCGTGCCGCAGGTGTCGATCACGTCCGCCCCGCCGGTCTCGATGGGCACGACGTGCTGCCGCATGGCTAAGGCGGCCCCGGCGATCTCCTGGGCCGTCTCGCCCTTGGCGGCCAAGGCCGCGAGCAACCCCGCAATCTGCGCCGGCGTCCACAGTCCGTCCATGATCTGCCCGAAGGCCCAGGTGGCCTGCTGGCGCGACAGGTCCTCACCGGCGATCACCTGACGAAGGACGTGGCTATAAGTTTGCTCTGCCATGGGGCCTCCCACGCGATGAGCCGACGGGCCGCGGGGCGATTATACCCGCCCGGCCCCAGCCCACAACCCCGCGAGGACAAAACACGGAGCGACACAGAGGCCACAGAGCAACAGAGCAGAACAATAGGAAAGAACCCCCGGACGCCCCTGGGTGGGCTGGCAGTTTCTTGGGGCAACTGTCTTTCTCTGTGCCTCTGTGTCGCACGCCTTTGCCGTGTACCTTGCGGAATTGCCCAGCGATCCTGCGATGGCTGCTTTGATGGCAAGTCCGCGGGGTTGAAAGATTTGTCTTTGCCCGCCGCGGCGGGTACGATACCGGCTGTCTCGGGGCGCCAGCTATGGAAAGCGGATGTGCCAACCACACGGCCGCGCAGAGGTGGCACGGGTTGCCCGCGGCCGTCGTTTGGCGCCTGCGGGGTGCAGCGGTGTTGACCGTGGCTGTCGCGGCGATGGTGGTGGCGGGGATGTTGCAGCCTGATCCCAGCGGGGCGGGCACGCACCAGCAGCTTTGCCTCCCGAGCTGCTCGTTCCTCGACCGGACCGGCTGGCCGTGTCCCACCTGCGGGATGACGACGTCCCTGGCGGCCATGGCGCACGGGGATGTGGCGTTGGCGTTCCGCGCCCAGCCGTTCGGCGTGGGGGTGTTTGTGGTGCTGGTGGCGGCGGCGTTGGCCGGCGGGGTGGAGCTGCTGGCCGCCTGGCCGATCCTCGGCCACGTGCGGCCGCGGCTTTGGTGGGGACCGGTGGCGGTCGGTGCCCTGCTGCTGAGCTGGGCAGTCAGGCTGGCCGTGGGATGGGGGACTGGAGAGTTGCCGATCCGATGAAGGCCCCGGGTCGATCCATGATCGCTGTGCGCGGCGGACGCCTGACCGCCGCGGCGCTTGCCCTGGCTGCCTGTCTGGGCGTCAGCGGATGCGGGGCGCTGCGATATGCAGGCTACCTGGCCGCCCCGGAACTGCCCCGCAAGAACGTGCCGGCCGAGTTCACCGGCCTGGACGGTCACCGCGTGGCGATCGTGATCTTCGCCGACCCGCGCGTGCAGTACGAGTACCCCCAGGCGCGCCTGACCGTGGCCTCGGTGATCCGCGCCGAGATGAACGCCCGGTTGAAAAACGTATCCGTCACGGACGTGGCCAAGGTCTGCCAGTACCAGAACGATCACGTCAACTGGGAGACGCTGGAGAAATCCGAGCTTGCCAAGCAGTTTGGCGTGGACTACATCCTGTACGTGACGCTGGTGGAGTACACCACGCGCGAGGTCGGCAGCATCGACCTCTATCGAGGGCGGATCACGGCCGAGTGCGGCCTGTACCAGGCGGGGGTGAGCGACCCGGAGGGGCGCGTGTGGCACTGCGATCGCCTGGCCGTGCTGTATCCGGAGACCGCGCCCGCCGGCGTGCCCGGGGAGAGTGACCGCGCCGTTCGTGAAGAGGCCGAACGCTTGTTGGCCGATGCCCTGGTCAAGAAGTTCTACGATCACAAGGAGGCCGTGAAATAGATGAGCAAGGCGCAGGCGGCAAGGTGGGTGTGCCTGGGCGTGCTTGCGGCAATGCCGTTGGGTTGCCAACCGGGGCTGGGCCGGCTCGCGTGGATGTTCGAACCGCCCCAGCGGGTCAAGGCCCTTTACACGCCGCCGCCGGGCAAGACGGTCCTGGTGTTCGTCGATGACGTCCTGAACCCGGTCCAATACCAGCCGATCAAGGTGGAGCTGGCCGCACGGTTGAACGCCTACCTCATCCAGAAGAAGCTCGCCGCCGACACCGTGCCTTACGAGACGCTGGTGGAGTGGGGCTCCAAAACGGCGGATACGGAGCATCTCAGCGTCGCCGAGGTCGGCCAGGCGATGGGGGCCGACCTGGTCCTCTACGTGCATCTCGATAAGTTCAGCCTCAAGGATGACCAGCAGAGCCCCCTGTGGCATGGCCAGATGGGGACGACCATCCGCCTAGTGGACGTGAAGGCCGGCCGGCTCTGGCCGATGGACCGCCCCGAGGGATACGCCATGCCGCAGGTGGAGACGGCCTCCGTGGATGACTCGTCGCCCACCTACGGCACGGAAGTCGCCCGGGAACTGGCCGAGGCCATGGCCGAGCGCATCGTCAACGTCTTCTGCGACCATACCGTCCCGGCCGACGCAGACCGCCCGAAGTGGGGCATCTAGCAAGGCCGCCCACTGGACCGGCCAGTCTCCGCAGACGCGCAGCGTGTGCAGCTTCTCCGCAAAGCGGAGGCCGTGCACCGGGGAAACGCTTTGGGCCTGATTCGAATCTAGGGCTTCGAGTGCGTCGGCCCGAGAAAGGCTATAAGACCCCGCTCAACTCCCTTTAGGTCTGTGAGCTGGCACTCCCAGATGACAAACACACCCCAGCCCGAACGTCTGAGGGTGCGCCGCGTTCTTGTGTCCCGGGCTCGATTGCGCCCCAGCTTGGCCTTCCAGAAGGCCCTGTGCGAGGAGGGCATCGAACGCCCCTTTCTGCACGAGTGGCGATGCCAGAAGCACCCGTGAACGAAAATCGCCTTGCGGCGCCCCTTGAAGACCAAGTCCGGACAACCCGGGACGGAGCGAACGTGCAGTCTGTACCGATACCCCAGCGCGTGCGCAAGTCGCCTCACAATGAGTTCGGGACCTGTGTTCCGGCCCGTGATGCGCGACATCAGGCGGCTTCTTTGTCTCGCGCTGAGAGGATCCATTTCCAACCCCTAGGCGCATGGGTTAGCAATCGGGCGGGGCAATCCTTCCAGCGTGCACCCCGTCGTGGCACCTGCTGCATAGGACCTTGAGGTTCGCTGCAACGTTGGCGCCTCCCGAAACATGAGCAGTCATGTGGTGCAGTTCGAGAATGCGCGGATCCCCTTCGGACCATTGGGAGGTGTTCCACCCGCATAAGGTGCAGGTATTGCAGTCTCGCTCGTAGACTTCGCGCTGTACCTCAAGCGGAATCTGCCTGTCGTGAGGCTCCGCGACGCGATCTGCAGATAGAAGGACGTACTCACCCATGCGGAGGTCAGGACGCCCCGTGAACCGGGTGGCGATCGCGTACCCTTCCTCCGTTCGTAGCTCTCGGATTCGCCGCGCGAATTCCTTAGCCCCTTTCGCGACATAGGCCAAGTCTTCGGTCGTTACCACCCGCGCTACGTTCTCCTGGAGGAAATGCAGAACTCGGTCCCTACTACCTTGCTCGCTTCGTCGGATACGGTTCGCAATGGCCCACCGACGGGCTGCATCCTGATCCGGCTCGGGGGAGATGAGCAGGTATTCGTCTGGACTGAGCTCAACCCCGCTGTTCGGGTCCGGAGATGCGCCTGTCAAGATCCGGTACCCATGCTCGACGCGTAGCTCCCTTATTCGGCGCGCATACTCGGATATCCCCGAAACAACAGCCAACTCTTCTCCCTCGAGCACCACCCCTACGTTTTCGCTCAGGTATATCCTGATTCTGTCTCTTGCAGAAGTCGCGCTCAGCCCATGCGAAACTGACACCGTGACCCCCAATTTGTTGACTGTGTGCCTAACCTCAACCAGACGAAGGACCTTCTGGCGAAGTGACAGGCCCTCCCC
>JALHTV010000132.1 GCA_022866005.1 Phycisphaerae bacterium | reverse complement strand
CGGATCGTTGAAGCTCACCAGGTGGCCGCTCGCCTCCCAGACCTTGGGATTCATAATGATGGAGCTGTCGATGCCCACCACGTCATCGCGCCTGAGGACCATGTCCTCCCACCAGGCGTTCTTGATGTGGCGCTTCAGCTCCACGCCGAGGGGCCCATAGTCCCAGAAGCCGTTGATGCCACCGTAGATCTCGGAGGAGGGAAAGATGAACCCCCGCCGCTTGCACAACGACACCAGCTTCTCCATCAGCTCGTTTGCGTTGTTCTCAGCCATCTTCGCAGAAGCTCCATGCCGGCCACGACGGAGCGTGGCGCTCCGGAAGGGACGCGCTTCGTCGCGTCCCGGAGAACTATCTTACCTTCGTCATCCGCACCGCCACAAAGGACTTGCCCGGCAGCTTCAGCACAAACTCGCCGCCCACCGTCCCCGGCCGCGGGGTAATGGTCATCTTCCAGGTGTCGATGATCTCGACCTTGAAGCGCGCCCCGCCCGGGAGGTCCATCGGCATCAACGCCGGCTGCTTCAGGCCGTAGTAGAACAGGTAGTACTCCCCCGGCTTCGCGAGGGCCTCGTTGCCCCGGCCCATGCTGATCGGCTCCAGGGCGGTCTTGGGGGCTTGCTCCAGAATCCGGCGCAGGAAGGCGATTCGCCTGGGGCTTTGCCCGTAGAGCCTGCCGCCCTTGGACCACCACAAGATGTCCTTGGGGTGGACGAAGGTCTCCCCGTGCCCCACGTAGCCGCCCAGGACCACGCCCGTCCAGAAGCGGTTGGCAAGCTCCCAGCCGGGGATGTTGCCCCACCGCCGCTGGATGTTCCCCTCGTAGCAGCACTCGTCCACCACAACGGGCTTGGCATACTGCTGGCGCCACTCGGTGACCTTCGTCAGGTCGCTGTGCTGGACGCTGCAATGCGTCACCGGGGGCTTGCGGTGGTCGTAGAACACCCGCCCGTTGTGCACGCTGCGCGGATGGTCGTACGGGTCGTTCTCCTGGACGATGCGGAAGTAGCGGTCGAAGTCCTTGACCGTCTTGGCCTTCATGAAGTCCCACTCGTTGGCCATCGACCACCACACGTTGCGAAAGGCCGCCAGGCGCGCGATGAGGTACTTCAGGTAGCGCCGCTCCGTGACCCGGTCGAGATGCGCAAAGCCCCAGCGATCGTAGGAGTGGAACAGGATCAAGTCCGCCTCGATGCCCAGGTCGCGCATCTGGCCGACGCGCGTCTCCAGCAGGCGCCAGAACCGCACGTCGAATCGGGCCAAGTCCCAGGCGTACTTGCCCTTGCGCCGCGAGCCCTTCCGCGGGAAGGCAAACAGCGTCGGCTCGTTGGCGTTGTAGAGGTAGTGCTTGGGGAAGACGCACATCCGCAGCTTGTTGAACGGGCTGCGGGCCAGCGTTCGCAGCGTCTGCTCCTGCAAGGCCGCCGGCTGGTGGACCCAGGCGTAGCAGGTCGTGCCGAACGAGTAGTGCCGCGTGCCGTCGGCGTAGGCGAAGTGAAAATAGCGGTACACGCCCACCGGGCCGTGGTTGCCGGGGCGGGGCTTGGTGCAGGCAAACTCACCCGTGACGCCGTCCAGCTCGCGGCGGTTGCTGCGGGTGACGTAAGTCCACCTGCCGAGGGCATCCGGCATGAAGCGGACGCGATAGACACCGCCGTCATCGTAGAACCCGCCGACCTGAACCGTGCGGTGCTTGAACGTGAAGCTCGCGCCAAAGCGTACGTCGACAAAGGGATTGCCCCTGGCCGGGCCCTTCAGCGCCAATTCAAACACGCCCCACTTCTCCACCGGCCGGCTGCCGCGACTCCGCGCCATGCCACGTCCTTTGGGCCTATCCGCGTTGCGATCTGCCGGCTCGGCACCGGCCCAGGGCCGGTGTCCCGAGCGGACAGGTGGCGAGATGATACCGGCTATGTCCGGCCGCAGCCAGTGTGGGGTTGGGTTCCGTGGTTGGCTTGACGCGGCCGAGCGCGCGTCTCGATAATGCCGGTGATGGCCTCCAGCGCGACCCCCGTCATCCAGGCGACAACCCCCGCCCAGCAGGCCCAGGCTGCCAAGCGAGGCGCCGCCGCCCTGGGTCGCGGGGAGCTGGTGGGCTTCGCCACCGAGACCGTCTACGGCGTGGCCGCCGCCGCCAATCTCTCCGCGGCCATGGATCGCCTGCGGGAGCTGAAAAACCGCCCCCAGCGCCCCTTCAGCGTGCACCTGGCCCAGCCCCAGGACGCCGCCCTGTACGTGGCGGGCATCCCCCCTGTCGCCCAGCGCCTGATCGCCAAGGCCTGGCCGGGCCCGCTGACGCTGCTGCTACCGGTGGGCGAGCGGCTGGCCGAGAGGCGATTCGACCAGGCCGGGCTATACGAGGTGCTCTGCTGGCAGGACAAGATCGGGCTTCGCTGCCCGGACCTCCCCGTCGCGCGGGAGATGCTGGCCGGGGTCCCCTGGCCCGTGGTCGCCCCTAGCGCGAACCTGCCGGGGGCCAAAAGCCCTCGCAGCGCCGCCGACGTGCTCGCGGCTCTGGACGGCCGAATCGATCTGCTGATCGACAGCGGCCCCACCCGCTACGGGGCCGACAGCACCCTGGTCGCCGTGGAGGGCGACTCCTGGCACCTCGTCCGCCAGGGCGTCTACAGCGCCAAGGACATCGAGGGCCTGCTGCGGCGGACGCTCCTGTTCGTCTGCACGGGCAACACCTGCCGCAGCCCGATGGCCGTGGGACTCGCGAAGATGATGCTGTCTGAGCGCCTCGGCTGCCCCCCCGGGCGCCTGGATGCCCACGGCTGGGAGGTGCTCTCGGCCGGGGCGTGGGCCCAGGAGGACCGCGGGCCGACCCCCGAGGCCGTCCAAGCGGCCCGGCAGCTCGGGGCGGACATCTCCACCCATCGCAACCGGAAACTCACAAAGGAGTTGATTGACCGGGCCGACTTGGTATTCTGCATGGCGCGCGAGCATGTCGACGCCGTCCTCGAGCTGGCGCCTGCTTCGTCCGGTAAGGTGAGACGGCTGCTATCCCGGGCGGACATTCCCGACCCCCTCGGGGCCGGGCTGAGCGTCTATCAGCGCACCGCCGCGAAGATACGGCAGGCCGTCAAGGAGATTGTGGAAAAGGAATGCCATGAGAATCGCACTGGCGGCTGATCATCGAGGGCACCACGTCAAGGAGCGGGTCGCAATCCAGCTCGCCGAGCGGGACCACGAGGTCCTGGACATGGGGACCAACAGCGCCCGGAGCTGCGATTACCCCGACCTGGCCTTCCCCGCCGCCAAGGCCGTGGCCGAGGGCCGGGCCGACCGCGCGATCTTGGTCTGCGGCAGCGGCATCGGCATGACCATCTGCGCCAACAAGGTGCCGGGCATCCGCGCCGCCCTGTGCCACGACGAGCTGACCGCCCAGATGTCCCGCCACCACAACAACGCCAACGTCCTGTGCCTGGCCAGCGACGTGCTGGGCGAGGAACTCATCCGGCGGATCGTCGCCAGTTGGCTGGATACGCCCTTCGAGGGTGGCGGGCGCCACGAAAGGCGGGTCCGCAAGATCGGCTGGATCGAACAGGGCAAGGACCCCTCGACCTACAACGAGGACAACGGCCTGGCCGCCAACAGCGAATGAAGTCCCCGCCCGGCCACGTGCGCCCGCAATCGCCCCCGCGCCCCAGCGCGGAAGACCGATAGCGACTCATGGCTGCCTTGCCCCTGGCCAACATCCTGCACCACAAGCTGCGAAGCGCCCTCAGCGCTCTAGGCATCGGCATCGGCGTGTGCATGCTGGTGACGCTGTTGGGCCTGTCGCGCGGCAGCCTGGGCGAGATCGCCGACCGGTGGGAGTCCGTCGACGCCGACCTGATCGTCTTCCCCCGCGGCTGGGGAGAGAACGCCTCCGACAAGAGCGGCTCGGCCCTGCCCGATCGGTACGCCCAGCGCCTCCTCCAAGCCCACGGCGATATCGTCCGCCGCGTGGTCCCCGTCTTCACCTGGCAGATCCGACTGGCCGGCCAGGACCAGACCGCCGTCGGCGTCGACAGCGACCAGTGGCAGCAGCTCACCGGCGGCCGGTCGCTGCTGGAGGGGCGCTTGTTCGACCCCCAGCTCCGCTTCACGCGCTGGCTGCACCAGACGCTCCTGACGGCCGGCGGCGAGGGCAGCGAGCCGCTGGAACTGACCGCCAACGACCTGTCCGACCCCAACCACGATGGGTTGGAGTTGGTGATCGACTCGCGCCTGGCCAAGGCCGGGGGCTACCGCCTCGGCCAGACCGTCCAGACCGCCAACCACCGTTGGCGGATTGTGGGTATTGCCCCGGCCGGGGTGATGGCGCGAGTGTTCCTGCCGCGGGCGACGGCCCAGTACTTGTTCGGCAACGGGGACATCACCCGCAGCACGCTGATGTTCGTCAAGCTCACCGAGCACGCCGACATGGGCCCGGCCGCTCGCGCCTTGGCCGCCACCACCGGCCAGGACGTCGTGCCCCTGACGCGCTACCGCGGGATGCTGATCGAGAAGTTCGGCATCATGTTCGTCTACGTGGACGCGGTGAACGTCATCGCCCTGATCATCGCGTTCCTGTTCATCATGGTGACGCTCTACACGATGGTCCTCCAGCGGACGCGCGAAATTGCCATTCTGAAATCCTGCGGGGCGAGCGACGCCTTTCTGCTGCGGCAGGTGCTGGCCGAGTCGCTGCTGCTGACCGGTGCGGGCTTTTTGGCGGGCGTGGCGATGAGCTTCCTGGCGGCCCAGGTCATCCAGACGCTCCGGCCGCTGCTGACCGTCACGATCACCTGGCACTGGATCGCCATCGCCGCCCTTGCCGCCGCGGCCGGGGCAATCGTGGCCGGGGCATACCCTGCCTGGCGGGCCACGCGCGTGGACGTGGGCGAAGCGCTCAGTTTGGAATAGAACGACGCCCGTGACTGACGATGACAACATCTTGGTGGCACAGGGGTTGAAGAAGTCCTACGGCAGCGGGCCGGCCCGCGTGGACGTCCTGCGCGGGCTAGACCTGACCGTGCGGGCGGGCGAGTTCCTGGCCGTGATGGGCCCCAGCGGCTGCGGCAAGAGCACGCTCCTGCACGTCCTGGGCCTGGTCACGCCGCCCGACGGGGGGGCGATGCGGTTATGCGGGCGGGCCGTGCCGCGCGGCGGGCGGACACTCCAGCAGATGCGGCGGCAAAACGTCGGCATGGTCTTCCAGCGGTTCAACCTGCTGAGCGTGCTGACGGCCGAGCAGAACGTGAACATCTCGCTGCGCGTTCGCGGGCTGGCCCGCGACGGGGCGCGCGTGCGGGCCCTGTTCGAGGAGATGGGCGTGGACCACGTGAGGCGCCGCAAGCCGGGTGCGATGTCCATCGGCGAGCAGCAGCGCGTGGCCGTGGTGCGGGCACTGGCGCATCGGCCCGATGTGCTGCTGGCGGACGAGCCCACCGGCAACCTCGACAGCGCGAGCGCCCAGAGGCTTCTGGAACTTTTCCGGCGGCTCCACGGGGACCACCAGCGGACAATCGTCATGATCACCCACAGCGCCGAGGCGGCCTCGGTCGCCCAACGCATCGTGCACATGAAAGATGGAACCCTCTGCGACTCCTAGCGTCTCCGCACCGACTGCGGCGGCCTGGCCGGACGACGGCATCTCGCTGCGGCGGTGGTTTGCCGCCTATGGCCTCTGGCTGGTGGCGGCGGCGGCTGCGCTGGCGGTGCTCATCCACGGCAGCGCCTGGTCGTGGTCGGCCTGGCGGCACGAGCCGGCCAAGACGTTTGCCCAGACCGGCACCTCGCTGAAGCTGGTGGGCTTGGCCCTGTACCTGTCCCTGTGCTGCACGTTCCTGCCGCTGCCCACGGGCTGGATCGTGGCCGCCGTGGCCACGCGCGAGGCGGCGATGGCGGGCAGTCTGATCGCGACCGTCGCCGGGGTGGGCCTGGCGGGGGCGGTCGCATCGACGCTGGCCAACCTGAACGATTACCACATCTTCACCGCCATGCTGCGGTTGCATCGGGTCGCCGCCGTGCGATACACGGCCGTCTATCGCGCCGCGGCGCGGTGGTTCGGCCGGCGGCCATTCAGCGTCGTGCTGATCTTCAGCATCATCCCGATCCCGGTGGACGTCATCCGCATGTTGGCGGCGACGTACCGGTACCCTCGGGCGGCGTTCGCGGCGGCCAATTTCGTCGGGCGGTTTTTGCGCTATGCCGTGATCGCGTTCGTGACGTATTACTGGAACCTGGGCTGGATCGCCCCGGCCGTGCTGCTGGTCTTGGCCGCGGTGCTGGGGATCGGCCGGGTAACTGCGGACCTGCTAGGCCGACGACAGCGCCGCAGGCTGGCATCCGCGGACGACCCGCCGCACGTAGGCCTTGGAGACTGACATGAACAAGCGACATGGCCGGCGTCTCAGCATGGCCGCAGTGTGGCTATCCGTGGCGGCCTTGAGCTGGCTGCCTGCCTGTGGGGCTGACTCCGCAGCCGGACCCGCGCCCGGGCCGACGGCCTCGCAGCCCGTGACGGCACCGGCCAGTTTGCCGGAGCCCGCCCCTGCCCCCGCGCCGGCCGAGGGGGCCAGTGCGGAGACCCGGCCCGCCGTCGATCCGGCCGCGATGAAGGTCCTGGTGGCGTTGGAGCAGGGCGGGGCGACGTACCAGACAATCCGGGCCGATCTGGAGATGACGGTGCTGCTGCCGGCCCTGGGCGACCGCGAGCATCGCAGCGGCTGGGTGGCCTACCGGCGCGGCTTCCAGGGGGAGTCGGAGAAGATCCGCGTGCACTTCGAGACGCTCAAGCTCGGTGACGGCCCCAACACCCGCCAGCGCGAGGACTACACCTTCGACGGCCAATGGGCCACCGAGGCCAAGCACAGCGTCAAGCAGCTCACGCGCTGGCAGCTAGCCGAGCAGGGCGAGCGCGTGCAGGCGCTGCGGATCGGCAAGGGCGCCTTTCCGCCGCTGCCCTTCGGCCAAAAGGCCCAGGAGGTGCTGGAGTACTACGATGCGTCGCTGGTACCGCCGGCTGAGGGCGATCCGCCCGGGTGCGACCACTTGGAACTCGCGGCCCTGCGCACCCGGCGCGGCGAATTGGACTTTCTGCACCTGGACCTGTGGATCAGCCGGAAGACACACCTGCCGGCCAAGGTCGCCGGCACCGACAAGGACAAGAACACCAAGACGGTGGTCCTGACGAACATGCAGACGGACATCAGGCTGCCCGGCGACACGTTCG
>JALHTV010000131.1 GCA_022866005.1 Phycisphaerae bacterium | reverse complement strand
AGGCCATGAGCGTCACGTGTTCCTCGCGGCAGAAGTCCAGCAGGTCCTCGTTGGTGGCTACCTGCTGCCCGAAGTCCGCCCCGGGGCGGGGACGCAGGTACGTGAACCGCTGCTGGACGCAGCAATACTGCGGGTACCCACACTTGGCCGCCAGGTCGCAAGCGGCCCGGATCCGCCAGGCGCGGCAGTTGCTGACGCCCACGTAGCGGACCTTTCCTCCCCGCACGAGCTTGTCCATCGCAGCCAGAGTCTCCTCCAGCGGCACCGCGCGGTCGTCCCGGTGCGCATAGTACAGGTCGATCGTCTCGACCCCCAGTCGCTGGAGGCTCTTATCGCACTCGGATTGGATGACCCGGGCCGATAGGCCGCCTTCGACACCAGGGCACTCGAAGCCCACCTTGGAGGCCAGGAAGATGGCGTCGCGATTGCCCCGCCGCCGCAACCACCGTCCGATCACCGCTTCGCTGCCACCCCCCGGAGATTCCCGATCCTTGCGGCCGTAGATGTTGGCCGTGTCGAGGAAACTCCCCCCGGCCTCGGTGTACGCATCCATCAGCGCCCAGGACGTCGGCTCATCCACCTTTCCTCCGAAATGCATCGTGCCCAGGCACAGCTCGCTGACGGCCTTACCGGTGGTTCCCAAGGGCACCTTGTTCATCGACGGTTCTCCCGACCGCCATGCCTACGACAGCCGCATGGTCGCGGTGACACGCTCACGCTGCGCGGCTAGCGGATCTTTCGCAAGGCCGCAGCCACTCTGGTCGCATCCTTGGCGCTGTCGGCGGCCACGTAGGCCACAAACCGCTTGCGGATCGCGGCAGCAGAGAAGCCTCGCAGGTTGATGCCCTTGGCCGCCAACGCCTGCGTCATCTTCGCGCCAAGGCCGGGCCTGTCATCCCCTTCGACCCTGACGGCAAAGAGGTCGCGCGTCTTGGCGAAACCGGCTGCCCTGCCCGCCCGGGCCTGCTTGGCGCCCTTCAGCGGCCAGACAAACACCACCGCCCTGCCGCCAGACTCCGTGCGCCTGGCAAGCACGAATTGCAGATTGGCCCTGGCTGCTGAGAGGGCGGCCAACTTCTTGGCCAAGCCCCCGGGCCGATCCGCGACCGCCGCCTTCCATACGTTCACCTTCATGACCTTCAGCTTCATGGTGCACCTCCCGCCGTGTCAAAGGAGACCTTGCTCATAACTCAGCACAGACCTTCATTCACCAACCCACACCGAATTCCACCGGGAAGTATATCCCCCTGGCCGGTCCACATAAAGGCTCGCGCGGGGCTTTGCCAGGCCCCCTGAGAAGATCGTGAGCCGCGGCGATGGTTGTCGAGGAAGCTAACGAGACAGGTCCTGGAACCCCAGCAGCTCCACGAGGCGCGCGGGAAGCTCGTCACGATTCGCGGCCATCACCTCGATGACGGTGACGTCTTGTCTTGTGCGCAGGGTGTCCAGAAACGGATGGGCGTAGGCCGGGACCGTGGCCAACAGGGGAAGCTCTGCATTCATCGCGGCGGTGACCGCGTCCTGGAATGACTTCGAGCAGAGCTCCATCTTTCCTATCTCGTCGATGAGGATGCATCCCCGCCGGTGAATCGCTTCCCACAGCGCCGCCACCCCGATGCGGTCGAACGAGGTCACGTCCACGCCGTACTTGCCCACCCTCGGCGGCCCCCTGCGATCCACGTGCGAGAGAATTGCGCGCGCCCCGGAGTACAGATCCCTCACCTCAAAACCCAGGCGCCGGCTGCCCCGGCGAATCTCTTCGGTCACAAAGCCGCCGGCGACGGGAATCCCGATGGCGACGACCTTCAGGACAACCGTCGTCTTGCCGCAGCCGGGCCGACCGGTCAGCAGTATCTTGGCCGTCATCGGGTCGCCTCCGCTGGCAACCGGCAGCCGCCGTCGCACCTGAAAAGGGGCTCGGGACACTCCCGGAAGCCTCACGACAATAAGTGGATGTTCCCAATCCGCACGCGCGTCAGGCCCGCCGCCTGGGCCGCCGCCAGGCAGTCGGTGGCCTCGCGGCGCGAGGTGATGGGCAGATCGCCCATCTCGAAGGCCGGGTGAAAGGCCAACAAGGCGTACGGGATGCTCGGGTCAATTCCGGCTAGGAACTTGGCAATCTGTGCCACCTGGGTGGCATCGACGTAGCCAGGGACCATCAAGGTGGAGGCCACCAGGAGCGGTGGATCGGGCCGGCGAGAGATCCACTGGCCAAGCCGGCGGAAGTTCTCTAGCGTCCTGCGATTCGACTGCCCGCACAAAGCGCGATGCAGCGGATCGTCCCAGGCCTTGAGGTCAAACTTGACGCACCCGCCGCTGTCCAGCGACAGCTCCGCCATCTGCTCCGCCGCCGGGGGCGACATCGAGCCGTTGGTCTCCCAGCAGATTCGCAGGATGCGACGGGGATATTGCTCTCGCGCCAACGTGGCCGCCGCGAGGGCATGATCCACCTGGCAAGTCGGATCGCCGCCGAAATAGCAGATGCACCGCGTCTCGGCCGTGACGGCCGAGGCCAGTTCGGCGACGCTACGCCTGCCCCCGGCCAGGCTGCGCTGCCTGAAGTGCCAGTTCTGACAGAACAGGCAGTCGAATGTGCAGGCCTCATAGAACACCGCCAGATTCGCGTGACCGTATTCCGGGCCTTGGGTGTCCGTGAAGGTCGGGTACCCCGCCGGCCCGCAGGCAGGACACACCCAGTCGGCCACGCAGTTCGTCGGCAACGGATCGTGGTACCACTGGACGGCGGCCGATTCGTCTCCGCCGACAACTTGGCCCTCCCGGTTGGACCTCACGCCGCAGTAACCGAGGCTACCAGCGGCAATCCTGCATGCATTGGCGCATCGGTCACAGCCGGCACCCTGGGCCGCCCTGGGCGGACTGGCTGGCAGGCCGAATCGCTGGCGCGAGCGGCTGTGAGCGAACTCCGCCTGCGCCCTGGCGGCCGGCGTGTCGGCCATGATGCATCCGGCGCAAAGCCCCAGGGCCTCGCTGATGCGAGGCGAGGAATGATGACAGATCGTGCATTCAGCCATGATGCACCGGCGTCGCAGGCCCTCTCATCGCCCCGCCGGAGGAGGCGTTGAACGCAGCGATCGCCCTGCTGACCGTAGCGGCCTTGATGAACTGCGGCCGGGCTCCCACGACGGTGGTAATCCGCACGGTGCTCATCGCCCGGCCTCACCCCAGGAATTGCCGAATCTTGCAGACCACGTATTCGATCTGCTCGCCCGTCAGTTCGGCGTAGATGGGCAATGCCAGCGTCTCCCGGGCGGCCCGCTCGGACTCCGGGAAGTCCCCCCCCTTGTAGCCCAGCGCCGCGAAGCACTCCTGCTGGTGCATGCTGACGGGGTAATAGATTTCCGTGCCGATTCCCTCCTGCTTGAGGAACGCCTGGAGCGCGTCGCGCTGGGGGACGCGGATGACGTACTGGTTGTAGATGGACTGGCACTCGGCGCGGATGACCGGGGTCTTCACGGGCGCGTACCCGGCCAGGAGGCGGTCGTACTGGGCGGCGTTGCGGCGCCGGGCCTGCGACCAGCCGTCCAGATAGGGCAGCTTCACCAGCAGCGCCGCCGCCTGGATCGTGTCCAGGCGGAAGTTGCCGCCGACCCGCTTGTGATAGTACTTCGGCTTGGCGCCGTGGTTGCGCATCTGGGCGAGGCGATCGGCCAGGACGGGGTCCTGGGTGACGACCATCCCGCCATCGCCCAGGCACCCCAGGTTCTTGGAGGGGAAGAAGCTGAAACACCCCACCGTGCCGATGGACCCGGCCTTGCGGTTCTTGTAGGTGCTGCCGATCGACTGAGCAGCGTCCTCAATGACGTGCAGCTTGTGCTTCTGCGCCACGGCCATGATCGGGTCCATATCGGCCACCTGCCCGAACAGGTGCACGGGCATGATGGCCCTGGTCCGCTCGGTGACGGCGGCCTCGATCTTGGAGGGATCGATGTTGTAGGTCCCAGCGTCGATGTCCACAAAGACGGGCCGTGCCCCCACCCGCCAGATGCTCCCGGCGGTCGCGAAGAAGGTGTAGGGGGTGGTAATGACCTCGGCCCCTGCGCTGCCGCCTGGGAGGGGCTGGCCCACCTCCAAGGCCATCAGCGCGCAGAGGAGGGCGTCCGTCCCGCTGGAGACGCCCACCGCCGCGGCGCATCCGCAGTACCGGGCGATGGCCTCCTCGAGCTCCTTGACCTGCGGTCCATGGATGAACTGGCAGGTGTCCATCACGCCTTCGACGGCCCGCAGGATGTCTTGGCGGATTGCGGCGTACTGCGCCTTGAGGTCCAGCAGGGGAACGTTCATGTCTCATCCTTCCGTGGGATCCCACACAGGGCCCGGCGGAGCGGGTGCGATTCCGCGGGCCGGCGGACGCAACGGTCATGGCGACTTATACTCATCGTATCGCTTCTTCCCGATGGACAATTCCGGAGGAAGCACGGCCTCCTCGTCCAGATCGAGGCATCGCACCCCCCCCCGAGGGGGCCTGCGTGTAGCGGAAGCCGCTCTCCGGGCAGACCATGATTCCGTTCTTGTCCGGGGCCGGAAGCCGGTGGCCGTGGCGGCTCATCCATCCGCGCTGGCGGGCCGGAACCCCCATCATCAGCGCGTAGTCGGACACGGTCGAGGTGACAACCGCGACGCCCGTCATGGTCTGTGTCCTTTCCTGCGGGGATTCTAGGTGCCCGCCAGATGCTCCGCAAGGCGCCCCCTGCCGCCGTGAGACGCCCAAGAAACGTCATTGCCTCCCGAGGATGGAGCGAGGCGGGCCGATGGAACCTTAAAGTCTCCCGGGGTCCTGGATAGCATCCGCCCGCATGGTCAACGGAACCCTCACCGGCTTGCCCGGTTTGTTCTCTCGCGGCCGTCTTGTTCTCCTGGCGATCGTCCTGGTGGCCTTGGGGCTGCGCTGCTGGAGCGTCTATGCCCAGGGGACAGCCTTCGACCGCGATGCGACGATGTTCTTTCAGCAGGCCGATGACCTGGCCCGAGGGAACGTGTATTCCTGGTTCGCCGTGCACAGGAAGCCCCCGGTCTATAGCGGGCTGTTGGGCTTGGGGATGGTGATGGGCTTGTCCCCCGTCGCGGCCGGCCGGGCGGTGTCGGTGCTGGCTGCCCTTCTGGGCACTCGGTAATCGCCCAGCCCCGATCGCTGCCTCTGGCGCTTGACCACCAACTCCCTCGCCCGTCGCTCCGGACCATTAGCCACCACGGGTCGGCGTGGCCGTCTCTGCGCCAAGGCGCCGGACCGTGGCGGCGGTTGACGGCCGTTAGACAAGCTGCTAGCCTCGCCGCCTGGTCTTCTGGGCTTGTTGCGAGCAGGAGTGGGTTCTGACAAAAAAGGATGACCATGAGCGACCTGAAACTTCGTAACGACGCCTGCGAACTGGACTTCCTGGCCCTTGGAGCGGTGGTCCATCGGCTCGACCCCGGGGTGGTTCCCTTCCGGAAGGCCCGGTCGTTCGATGTCCACGTGTCCGGGGGCGAGTACAACGTGGCCGCGGGGCTGTCGGACTGTTTCCGGCTGCGAACCGGCATCGCCACGGCCATGGTCAACTACGGCATCGGCGAACTGGTGCAGGCCAGGATCCGCGAGACAGGCGTCACGCCGTTCTACAAGCGGTTCGAGCACGACGGGGTGCGCGGTCCGAACATCGCCACCGTGTACAGCGACCGCGGGCAGGGCGTTCGGCCCCCCGTGGTCTTCTACAACCGGTCCAACGAGGCCGGCGCGCTGCTGAAGCCGGGAGATTTCGACTGGGCGGCAATCTTCGCCAAGGGCGTTCGATGGTTCCATTCGGGGGGCATCTTCGCGGCGCTCTCCGAGACGACCTCGGAGTTGATCCTCGAAGGCATGCAGGCCGCCAAGAAGTCCGGGACGGTCAACTCATTCGACCTGAATTACCGTGGGAAGCTGTGGGCCCCCATCGGCGGGCTCCAGCGCGCCCAGCAGGTCCTGCGGCGGATCGCCGGCCAGGTCGACGCCCTGATCGGCAACGAAGAGGACTTGCAGATGGGACTAGGCATTCCCGGCCCGGAGGCAGCGGCCAGGTCGAAGCTCGATCCCGAGGTGTTCTTCAAGATGATCGAGGGAGTGGTCAAGCAGTTTCCCAACGTCAAGATGGTCGCCACGACGCTCAGGGAGGTGCACTCGAGCAACCGCCATGATTGGGCAGCCGTGCTGTGGCTGGACGGCGAGCGCTATGTCAGCCCCACCTGCCAACTGGACATCCTTGACCGCATCGGCGGGGGAGACGGCTTCGCGGCCGGGCTCATCTATGGTCTGATCTCCGGGAGGAAGCCCCAGGACGCCCTACGTCTGGGCTGGGCCCATGGCGCGTTGCTCACGAGCTTCCCGGGCGACGTGACCATGGCCAAGCTGGAGGAGGTCGAGGCGTTCGCCAAGGGCGGGTCCGCCCGCGTCCAGCGATGACGCCGAGCCCGGGGGGCGGCACCGGCCTCACGCGCGGGATGCGACCTGCTATTCGGTCGGCGCCGATCCGGGCGACGTCATCGGGGCGCGCTCAGCCTGGTCACCAGGGAGGGAATCGCGTCGAGCAGGCGGTCCTGGCTGCCCCTGCACCGAACGCTGGCCGTGCGGATGATCTGCCCGGTCTGGGCATCGCACACCTGAAGGTAGATCACCGAGCTTTCACCCACCTGACCCAGGTTCCCAGTCAGCAGATACCGGGCCCCCAGCAGCTTGCCGGCCTCGATGACCAACTGGCCGGACCCCATGGTCCCCGCCTGGAGGTCGTGCTCCTTCAGGATTGCAGCGAACTCCCGCCGGTCCAGCAGCTCGAAGTGGCCGGACTTCATGCACTGATTCTGCACCTCATCGGTCAGGCTTCGCGTGACCTGGGTCGGGGCGCCGGTGGGCAGGTCCACGATGTCCAGCACGGCCACGCGGACCAGCTTCTCGCCCGCCGAGGCGCGGCCCGCTCCACCGGTGGCTGCCGCGGGCGACGGCCCCGTGACGAACTCGAAGCTGTTGAGGATCTCGTCCAGCTCGGCGGCCAGCGTTTCATCACCCTGCCACTGGGACGGATACCCGCAGGAGATGACGTAGCCCACGTTGTTATGGACGAACTTGTAAACGAACACGAGCCAGTCCACGCTCTTGGAGCTCATCGGCTTGGCCGAATAATGGCAGGGCATGCCCGCGATGTAGGTGAACTTGGCCTCACGCGGAATAAACGTGCCGACCTGGGCGAACGTCTCCAGGTCCTTCTGGGAATGCTGGCTGACCCCGATCAAGATCACACAGTTATATACCGGCCGGAACATGTTCAGGATCGTCCAGCCATCGCCGAAGTCAATGCTGGCCATCTTGAACGTCCAGTTGGCGTTGGGCGCGGAGATTCGGCAGTCATGGGTCTGATCGATGTAGCTCGTTCCCACCAATTCCCGCTGCCACGTTAACGAGGGGTCGGCGGCGCACCCTGCAAGGAATGTCAGGGCCGCCAGCACCGCGGCCGAAAGGGCCAGACGTTCAGCGTTCATGTTCTGCCTCTCCTATGGGTTGTGCGATGTGTCGAATCGGCCAGACTCAACCTGGCAGGGGCGACTGGAAGCTTGAATCCCCTGCCGCGGCCGCGGGCCATGATAGCCGCACCGGCCAGTCGCAGATAGCGAATTCCAGTTGCCCCCCTGGTACGCGGGGCGAGCCGTCCTCTCCGGGGGTCCGCCAGAGGATCGCCGCGCCCGACTGCACCCAGGGCGTCACCAGGCGCGTCGGATGCGGGAATGTCTTAAGCCCCGCTTCAGGATGGGCTAGCGATAATTCTGAACATGGAACACGCTCAGACGCATCGCCCTGGGATTTGGCGCTGGACCTGGCGGCTTGGGGTAGCTGCCCTCGTGGCGTTGTTCGCTGCGGGCGCGGCCTGGGCGGGATACCGGCTTGTGCACCACGAACCGGTGCAGAGGTTCGGTGTCGTGATACCCGGTGTGCTCTATCGCAGTGGTCAGCCGGACGAGAAGGGATGGCAGTTCCTGAAGGATAAGTGGGGCATCCGAACGGTAATCGACTTGCGGGAGGACACGCCCAACGAACCCTGGGCGGTGCTGGAAAGGCAGTTCTGCGCCCGCAATGGCATCCGGCACGTCAAGCTGCCCATCGGCCACGGGGGCCTGACCGACGAGCAGCTTCGCCTGATCGTCGAGACGATCTCCGACCCCCAACGCCAGCCCGTGCTGGTGCACTGCAAGCTCGGCCGGTCACGGACGGGCATCACCGTGGCCGCGTATCGAGTCGTGGCCCAGGGATGGAGCTACAACGCGGCCCTGGCTGAATCCCAACGATACAAAGGACACATGAATCCCCCCTATGCCGCCTATCTGAAGCGCCTGGCCGAAGGGTACGGCTGGCGTCCCGCGGTCCCCCCTGCTATTGGCCGGGCCTTCCCGGCAGGGTATCCTGTAGAGGTGACTACGGATGTCAGATGAAAATCCTGATCGTCGAGGATGAGCTGCGGCTGGCCAGGAATGTCGCCAAGGCGCTTTCCGAGGTCGGCAACTTTGCCGTGGACATCGCCACAGACGGGGAAGACGGGCTGCACAAGGCCCGCACCAATGCCTACGACGCAATCGTCTTGGACCTGATGCTCCCCAAGGTGGATGGATTGACGATCCTCAAGGCGCTGCGCTCCGAGGGACACCGAACGCCCGTGCTGGTCCTCACGGCCAAGGACAGCCCCGATGACGTGGTCGCCGGGCTGGACCTGGGGAGCGATGATTATCTGACCAAGCCTTTCGAGATGGGTGAGTTGCTGGCCCGATGCCGCTCGCTGATCCGGCGCTCGTACGACCGGCCGGACCCCGTCCTTCGAGTCGGCGGGCTCCAGATCGACCCCCGCCGAAGAACCGTGCAGCACCAAGGACGCGAGCACGTCCTGCCCGCCATGGAGTTCAGGTTGCTGGAGTACCTGGCCATGCGCGCGGGGGAGGTCGTGTCCAAGGAGGACATCCTGGAACACCTCTACGACTTCGACGCCGAACGCTTCTCCAACGTGATCGAGGTCTACGTCTCATCCCTGAGGAAGCGGTTCGGGGCCGACCTTATCCGCACCCTGCGCGGCCAGGGGTACTCCATAGGCCAGGAGCAGCCATGAGGCCAATCTCCCTGAAAACCCGGGTGGTGCTCCTGGTCCTGGCGGTCCTGACCGTCGTCGTCGTGACCGTGGACATGGTGGCCTACCGCGAGCTGGGCGAGGCCCTGATGAAGGACCTGGACCTCACCCTGAGCGCCGTCAGGCAGGCGATCCAGGCGGACCTCCAGGACCCATTTTCCCCTGGAGCCCAGGCAGACCTGCGGTCCGTCCTGGGCGGGACGTCGCCCAGGTCGGCGTTTCTGTTCTGCCTTTGGCGGGAGGACGGCGGGCAGGTGCTGCTCGCCAGCGACACCGGCCGCCAAGCCGTCGAGGCCTGGGTGAAGTACCTGGCCACCCGACCGGCCCCCCCGATGCACCAAGAGCGGTTCCTGAACCTTCAGGCCGGCACTCATCCCTATCGGGTCCTATGGACCCGCCAGCCCACCCCACAGGGCGTCGTGGCCATGCTGATTGCTACCTCCAGCCACTCCGCCTACCACGAGAGGGATGAATTCCTCCGAATGTTGGTGATCCTGAGCCTGTGCACGTTCCTGGCGGCGGGGGTTCTGACGGTGGTGTCGGTGCTGTGGGCCATGCGGCCGCTCCGCCAGACGGCCAAGCGACTGGAGGGTGTGACGCACCGCAATCTCGGAGCCGAGCACCTGGCCGGAATCCACCCGCCCGGGGAACTGGTGCCCTTTGTTGAGGCCGTCAAAAACATGCTGGAGCGCCTGAACCAGACGATGCAGTCGCAGAAGCGCTTCATTGCCGACGCCTCCCATGAGTTGAGGACGCCGCTGGCCGTGGCCAAGAGCACCATCCAGACGGCTCGCCTGAAGCAGCGCAGCGATCAAGAGTATCGCCAGACGCTGGATGAGCTTCTCAAGGACGTCGATCGGCTGGATCGACTGACGGGTCAACTGCTGGACCTGGCCAGGTTGGAGGAAAGCGAGAAGCCCGCCACGATGGCGGACGTGCCGCTGGCCGGCCTGCTGAACGACCTCGCCGAACGCTACGACGCCCAGGCGGCCAGGGACGGCGGCAAGGTGGCCTTTGACCCTGGTCAGACGGCGGCAACGGTCCGAGGCAATCCCGCGGAACTCGCCCGCCTCTTCGGCAACCTGATCGACAACGCGGTGAAGCACGGTCCCCGGGGAAGGACGGTTCACGTGGCCCTGGCGGCCGACGGGCCCGCGCGGTGTCGCATCACCGTGCATGATGAAGGCGGGCAGATTCCCGCCGAGCAGGTCGCGCGGCTGTTTGATCGCTTCTATCGCGCCGACGGTTCCAGGTCTCGCATGACCGGCGGATCGGGGCTGGGGCTGGCCATCGCCCAGGAGATCGCCTCGCGGCACGGCGGCCACATCCAGATCACCTCCTCCAGCGCCGAGGGCACGACGGTGTCCGTGCTGCTGCCGTCGGTGTCCTGAGTGCT
Source organism: Phycisphaerae bacterium (assembly GCA_022866005.1). Lineage (GTDB taxonomy): Bacteria > Planctomycetota > Phycisphaerae > SM23-33 > SM23-33 > JALHTV01. The sequence continues at coordinate 1,499 of JALHTV010000131.1, read as the reverse complement.
CTTAAGCCCCACTTCATCCCACCCCCTGTAGCCTTCCTTCCCCAGACAAGGAGTCATCGAATGCGCCATGCTGAGCCTGGGGACCAGGCCGGACGGCCCCCCGAGCCGTTCCGGTGGGTGTACAAGATACGTAGCCTGCTGATGGCACCCCCGGTGGTGTTCCTGGCTGTCTGCAACTGGTGGGAGACTGAGACCGAACCGCTCACCCTCGGCCTCGGCGGGGCCATTTTTGGCCTGGGCCTCCTCCTGCGGGTCTGGTCACAGGTGCACCTGCGCTACCGCCTCAAGAGCATGAGGGGTCTGACGCGGGGCGGACCCTATCGCTACGTGCGGAACCCGGTGTACGTCGGCAACATCCTGATTCTGGTGGGCTGTTGCCTGCTGTCTGAATTGGTCTGGTTCGCCCCGATCATGCTTCTGTACGCCTTGGCGGTATATCACTGTGTCGTGCGATACGAGGAATCCCACCTGCTGAGGAAACACGGTGGGGACTATGAGCAATTCCTTCGAGACGTCCCCCGGTGGGTGCCGCGGTTGCCCGCCGGCTCGGCCTGCGATCAGGCACCCACTGGCCAATGGATCGGACCCGCCCTGGTCGCCGAGGCGCACAACCTGCTGCTGCTTGTGCCGTTCCTCGCGAAGGAAATCCTCTCGTGAGCGCGTGCTCGCACACGACGGCCGCTACTGGCTGGTCACGAACCAGGCTGCATCACACCCGTGAAAGGAATTGAGAGCCCATGTCCCTGACTGTGAATCCTGAAAGCGTGTGGACGGCCGTGGGTTTCGCCGGCCAGGTGGTCTTCGGGTCCCGGTTCCTGGTGCAGTGGATCGCCACCGAGCGCCAGAAGCGCTCCGTGGTGCCGACGGCCTTCTGGCACCTGTCGGTCGTGGGAACGGTGATCCTGCTGGCCTATTCCATCTACCGCCTGGATGCGGTGTTCATCGCGGGGTTCAGCCTGAACATGTTGATCTATCTGCGCAACCTCTATTTCATCCACCGCCGCCCGGCCGCACGCGTTGAGGCCCGCTCGCCCGGCGGCGGGAGCGAGGGCTGATGTCGCGGCAGGCCATCGTCAACGCCGACGATCTCGGGTGGTCGAAGCCGGTCACGGACGGCATCTTCCTGGCCCACCGCCAGGGGATCGTCACCTCGGCCACCCTAGCGGTGAACATGCCCGACGCCGAGCGGGCCGCCGCGGGCGCCACGGCGCTGCCCGAGCTGGGCGTGGGGGTGCACCTGAACGCCTGCCAGGGCCGACCGCTCAGCCCCGCGGCTGAGGCGCTAAGCGACAGCAACGGGACGATGCGCGCCAGCGGGCCAGGATTGGTCGCCCGCTGCCTGCTGGAGCCCGGCATGGTCGCCATCGTGCTCGGTGAGTTCGAGGCGCAGATTCAGCGGGCCCTGGACCTGGGAGTTCGCCCGACGCACCTGGACAGCCACCGGCACGTGCACGCCTTCCCGCCGTTGTTTGCGGGCGTGGTCCGCCTGGCCCGGAAGT
>JALHTV010000130.1 GCA_022866005.1 Phycisphaerae bacterium | reverse complement strand
CGCCTCACCCCCAAACAGGGTGTCTGCCACCGCACTCCCCAGGACCACCACCGCCGAACGTGCGGTAACGTTGGCATCCGAGATGAACTCGCCGTCCGCCATCTCAAAGTTGCTCACCCACAGGTAGGAGGGGGTGACGCCCAGCAACTCCGTGTTCGTATTCTGGCTAAGGTACGCCGCCTGCACACGGCCGCTGGTCTGGGGAGAGACCCCAACAACGGAAGGCGCGCTGGCGATCGCGTCCGCGTCCTCCAGCGTCAACGAAGCCGCGGACCCGGCGGCACTGAACGCTCCTGCCTCCTCGGTCCTTCCGGCGTAGACGAAGAGCAGATTGGTGCCCACGCTCTCGATTTGCGAGGTAATGGAGACTTCCACGCCTCGCCCGATGGAGAGCATGGCGATCACCGCCGCGACCCCGATGACGACTCCCAGGATCGTAAGCGCCGACCGCATCTTGTTGGCACTCAGATTGTTCAGGGCGACCAGCAAAGCCTTGGAGAGTTTCATACGGCACCCTCCTCCGCCGGCCGGTGTGCCGACACCGATTCCGGCCCTCTCCCGTCCGCCGGGTCTCCGTCGCTGTCGATTAGACCATCGTACAGGCGGATCACCCGCCCCGCCCGGGCCGCGATCCCATGGTCGTGCGTGACCAGCACCAGGGTCAGTCCGCGCTCCTGGTTCATCCGAAGGAGCAGCTCCAGGATCCCTGCCCCGGTCTTCGAGTCTAGATTCCCGGTGGGCTCGTCCGCCAAGAGCAGCGCCGGGGCATTGACCATAGCGCGGGCGATGGCCACTCTCTGCTGCTGCCCGCCCGAGAGCTCGGTCGGGCGGTGGTTCATCCGGTCCGCCAGGCCGACCGCCGCCAGCGCCGCCTCCACTCGCTCCCGCACGACGCCGTCCTGCTTGCCGTACGAGAGCGGCAGCTCGACGTTGCTGAACGCGGTGGCACGAGGCAGCAGATTGAAGGTCTGAAAGACGAAGCCGATCTTGCGGTTCCGGATTCCCGCCAGCGCGTCCTCGTCCAACGATCCAACGTCCTCGCCGTCCAGCCGGTATCGGCCGGTGGTTGGCTTGTCCAGGCACCCCAGGATGTTCATGAGCGAGCTCTTGCCCGATCCGGAAGGCCCCATGATGGCCACGACTTCACCCCGCTCGACCCGCAGCGAGATGCCTCGCAACGCAGGCACTTCCACGCTGCCCAGGTAGTAGGTCTTGGAGACGTCCTCGATCTCAATCATCGTCGGCCCCTACGGGGCATCCGAAAGGATCTGGATGGTTGTGGCCGTGATCCTGCCCGAGTCGTCGCGCTCGCCGAGGACGGTGACCTGTGCCCCGGGCTGAAGGTCCCCTCGCTCACCGGCCACGAAGCGGTTGATCACGGTTTGGTCGGTCAGCAGGACCGTCGTCTGGTCCTGGGCTGTGCTCAGGGTCAGGGTGTCGCCTTCGAGGCTTTCGATCGTGCCGTTGGCACCCCGGCCGATGACGCCCTGCCCTCCGGATTCATTTGGCCCGGTGAACTGGCCGAACCCCTCCGGGGGAATCCCGCCCAGGGGTATCTGGCCGCCTTCCGAGAAGCCCCGCCCGGCGAAGAACTGCGCCTGGAGATTCGTCTGCCGCGAACGCTCAAAGACCATCCCGCCGTAGAACGAACCCCCGCCGACGAGAAGTACGACCAAGACTGCACCGAGGACAACTGCAAGTCTACGCATCAGAACGCTCCTTTTCCGCCCACATGCCCTGTCGTCCTGTCTACGGCCCGACGTCGAAGGTCCTGCCGCCCAGCCCCATGATCCCCGGGCCGCCCACGAAGTTGCTCGTCTGGCTCGAGCTGGATGAATTGAGCACCACTTCATCCCCCTCCTGCAGGGCACCTTCGGCCACCTCACTGGTGGTGTCGCCGACCAAGCCGAGAGTGACCGGCACCGAGATTTCCTGCCCTTGATACAGCACCCTCACCGTCCGCTGTCCCCCGGACACCTGCAGTGCCCGGTTGGGGACAACGATGACATTGTCGTGGCGTTCGACGACGATGCTCACGGCCGTGGTCATTCCGGGTCGGAGCGCCGGATCAGGGTCATCCAATACCACCGTCACCGGGTACGTGATCACGCCTTGGTTGGACGAGCCCATGAAGGCCACATCTGCCACGCGCCCAACGAACGTCTGGTCGGGCAGTGCGTCCAGCGTGAGGGTCACTTCCTGGCCCACGGCGATCTGCTCCACGTCCAATTCCGAGACAGAGACCTGCACCTCATAATGGCTGAGGTCGGCCAGCGTCAACGCGGCGGTGTTGCTGCTTACCTGATCGCCAACGCCGGAGCTGATGGCCACCACCGTCCCGTCAAAGGGGGCAACCTGGCGCGCCTGATCCACGATGGCCTGGGCGTTCGCCACCCGCGTTCGGGCAGCAGCGACCGCGACCGGATCCGGCCCATTCTGCAGCGTTTGCAGGTCCTGCTGCGCATCCTCCAGCTCGGCCTCGGCCGTGGCCACCTCCGCGTCCATCACCGCCTGCTGGATCTCGGTCGGGTGGCCGAGGTACCAGTTCAGCGCCCGCTCGACCGAGTCGCGATGCTGCCGCGCCGCCACCAGGCGGACGAGGGCATTGGCCCGGGCAGGGTCATTGTCCGGCAATGCAGAGACCGGGTTGTACTCATCCGCGGCTCGGTCGACATTGCTCTGGGCGATCACCAGGTTCGCCCTCGCGGCCGCGATCGTGTCCGAGCTGGCCCGATTGCCCTCTTGCTGGACCGTTCGTGTGTACTGGGCCGCTCTCAGCGCCTCCCGCGCGGTGGCGACCCTGAGCTGAGCCTGGGCCAGGTCCTGCGCGGTCGGCCCGGCCAGCAAGTCGTCCAAGTCCTGCTGCGCGGCCAGCAGGTCCGCCTGGGCCTGGCTGACCGAGCTGCTCAGCGAGTCAGGGGCAAGCTCCATCAGCACATCGCCTTCGTGCACTACGTCCCCGAGCTCCACGTTGACAGAGCCCACCGTACCCGAGGTTAGCCAGGTCAAGGACGCCGAGCGCGTGACCTCGATCGTCCCCGCAGCATCCACGGACGAGGTCACCGTGCCGCGCTCGACGGTGGCAGTCTGCACGGCCGCCGTATCCGTCTGGCGGCTCAGCGCCCACTGACGGTAGGCAAGGGCAGCGATCGCAACCACGCCAAGCGCCACACCCAGGTAGATCCACCTACGCTTGCTCATCACTTGCCTCCTCAGCAATCTGGAAGTCGGCCAGCGACCAGGGTCCCCCGGCCCCCATGCGGCTGTCGATGACGATGCCCAGCGCCAACGCGCACAGGATCGCCACGAAGACCCAGCCCGCCACGGGGATGCGGCCGAGCGTGAACACGATCAGAATGCCCAACGTGAGATCAAACACCGGGGAGGATGTCTTCAGGCCGACCCAGCGGGTGATCCCATGACCTAGCGCCAGTGCCACAGCCACCGTCCCACCCCAGACCGCAACCAGCAATCCGGCCAGGAGCAGCAAAGACACCGGGAAGGCCACGAAGGCGAAGGTCCCCAGAACCGTGAGCAGCAGGGCGGCCACCCCCGCCAGCAGACCGATCCCCAGCAACCGAAGCCCAGGACCCCAGCCCGCCATCAGCCCATTCCTGGCTAGGCGCAGCCGGCGCGGGAACAAGAACAGCGCCACAAGGCTCACGAGGTACAGGAAGCAGAAGGAAGCCGCGGCCGCAATGAACTCGCGCCAGCCCTCGGGGCGAGGGCCGCGCGGCCCGGCCGGGCCCAGTGACTCAAGACCCGGGATCCGGATGGGCTCCCGAGCCCCAAGGGGCACGAAGCCCGTCGACAGCCGATTCGTGGCATAGGCCGAAACCGCAAGGACGGCCAGGCAGACAGCGATCAGAAGACCTAGAAGGAGAACAGTTTTCTTGGGCATGTCCCTCCCCTCTCTACGAATACACATTGACTGGCTCAGACCGACGAAGCAGTCGCGCCAGACCCCCGACCGCGCCAAGGGTCAACAGCACAGCACCCAACACGAACGCGATCTCGATCCCTTCGACCAATGACGACTCCCAGGCAATCGTCGCCTGTGCTGACCCGGCCAGCGTCTCCAGTGGGGCGGACAGGAGGCCGCTCACAGCCTGGATGATCGCCTCGCTACCCGGCGCGGCCGGCAGGGCTCCGGACGCCGGCCAGGAGACGGCCATCAACGCTAGGCCGAGAAGACCGAGAGCACCGGCGGCGATGCCTGTCCGCCGCCAGCGGGCCTTGACCCGACTCCGCTCCGCAACCGCGAGGACGATCCGGGCCGCCAGATCGGGTGAAGGCCTCTCGTCCGGCAGGCGCGCCAGCCACTGGTCCATGCGATCGTTCATCGCTCATCCTCCAGGGCACTTCTCAGTCTCTCCTTGGCCCGGTGCAGCCGTGTTCGCACCGTGTTCATCGGCAGCCCGAGGACGTCAGCCATCCGTTCGTAAGACATCTCGGCCTCGTAGCGCAGCGCAATCACCATGCGATACGGGACCGGCAATCCCTGAACTGCACCTGCCAGCCGCCCCAGAAGCTCCCCTTCATCGACAGCCTCTTCCAGGTCCATCCCGGTATCAGCCAGTTGCTGGACCTCTTCATCGGGTAGGTCGGCGAAGTCCATCGGGCGGGACTTCTTCAGCATGTCCCGGCCCGCGTTCACTGCGATCCGAATCACCCACGGCAGAAAGACCGGTGGGTCCTTGGAGCGGTTCAGGCTCTCCCAGGCCCGGAGAAACGCCTCCTGGGTGATGGCTTCGGCCTCCGCCCGGTCGCTGCACATCCGACGAACGACGCGATAGACCACCGGCATGTGGCGCTCGACGAGGAGACCGAAGGCCTGCCCGTCTCCCCGGATCGTCCTGCGGACCAGTTCGTCGTCGGGTATGTTCACAGCATGCATAGGGTACACGAGCCAGAGGGCGGAAAGTTCCCGCTTCCCCCGATTCTACCCCTCCGGGGCATGGGGAACCCCTCGCCGATTCCCTCGCCGGGTCTGAGGCCACGCGAGGGGCCAGGCATGAGACTAGCCACCCATCCAGAACCCGTAGCATCCAAGGATGGTCGTCCGGAGAATCGGCCCTCCCCTGGAAGTGGGGCGGGCTTAACCCTGGGCTGTGGTTTTCCCAATCGCCGGACGAACCGGCGGCGCGGGAGGCTGTGGCTCAGCCGAGATGCTTGGTCTCGGAGCCGAGAGTGCAAGCCGTCCCTTGAAAGTGCTTGTGTAATGCGACAGTCTTGACGTCAGAGGCGGGACGGGCTCCTGGGATCGGGCTGGCGGATCACCCTCCGAAGGAGGTCGTTCGCCACAGGGCACGGTTGAAATGCCCCTGCGAGCATCGTCCCATAACCAAGCTT
>JALHTV010000013.1 GCA_022866005.1 Phycisphaerae bacterium | reverse complement strand
GCCGTCACCATCGCGGGCAAGACCTACAACTTCCACAGCGACAGCCTGGCCCTGCTGGGGGCGCTGCTGCTGGGGATCCCCATCATCCTCCACGCCGCCCGGGCCCTGCTGCACGGGGAGACGAACATGGACGAGCTGGTGGCGCTGGCGGTGATCGCAGCCATCGCGGCCATCGACTACAATGCCGCCGGGGCGGTGGCGTTCTTCCTGCTGCTGGCGAACCTCATCGAGACCCGCACGGCCCTGGGCGCGCGGGCCAGCATCGAAGGCCTCGTGCGCCTGTCCCCCAAGAAGGCCCACCGCCTGGCCGCCGACGGGCGCGAGGAGCTGGTGGACCCCCAGGTGCTGCGCCCGGGCGACGTGGTCCGCGTGCGCCCGGGGGACAACATCCCCGCCGACGGGGTGGTCGTCACCGGGCAGAGCTCGGTCAACCAGGCCAACGTGACCGGGGAGTCGCTGCCGGTGGACAAGGCCACCGGCGATGAGGTGTTCTCGGGCACGAACAACCTGGCCGGGGCAATCGACGTGAAGGTCACCCGCGCCGGGGACGACACCACGCTGGGCAAGGTCCGCAAGCTCATCTTCCAGGCCGAGGGCACGCGCATCCCCATCATGCGGCTCATCGACCGCTACGCCGGCTACTACACCCCCACCATCCTGATGCTCGCGGGGGCGGTGCTGTTCTTCACGCGCGATCAGGGCGGCATGAGCCGGGCGGTGACGATGCTGGTGGTCGCCTGCCCCTGCGCGCTGGTGCTGGCGATGCCGACGGCCATGGTGGCGGCCCTATCGTGTGCCGCGCGGCTGGGCATCCTGGTCAAGGACGTCTCCACGATCGAATCGGCCAAGGGCATCTCGGCCTTTGTGTTCGATAAGACCGGCACGCTGACCACCGGGGAGCTGAGCATGACGCAGATGGGGCCCTCTGAGGGCGTCGACGCGGCCGAACTGCTGTCGGCGGCGGCCTCGGCGGAATACCTGTCCAAGCACCCGGTCGCCAGGGCGGTGGTCGCCAAGGCCACCGAGGCCGCCGTGCCCCTGGCCACGCCAAGCAGTTTTGAGGAAATCCCCGGGCGCGGCGTGCGGGCGCGCGTCGATGGCCGGACGATCTTGGTGGGCCGCAGCAGTTGGCTCGCCGAGCAGGGCATCCGTCCCGAGTCGCTGAAGAATGACAAATACCCCGAGCCGGAAGGCCTCAGCACGCTGCACGTGGTCGCCGACGGGCGCGTGCTGGGCTGGATCGGCCTGGAGGACCGCACGCGCCGCGAGGCCCGCAACGCGATGGAGGAATTGCGCGCCCTGGGCATCGGCAAGCTGGTGATGGTGACCGGCGACCGCTGGTCCGTGGCCCGCCGCGTGGCCCGGGAGATGGGCGCCACGGAGGTCCAGGCCGAGGTGCTCCCGGCCGACAAGCTGGAGCTGGTGGCGGCCCTGAAGGCCCAGGGCCATCGCGTGGCCGTGGTGGGCGACGGTGTGAACGACGCCCCGGCGCTCGCGGCCGGGGACGTCTCCATCGCCATGGGCGCCGCCGGCAGCGACGTGGCCATCAACTCCGCCACCATCGCCCTGATGAACAACGACCTGCAACGCCTGCCGTTCCTCATCCGCCTCAGCCGGCGGACCACGGGCGTGATTCACCAGAACCTGCTGTTCGGGGTGGTGTTCATCGTGGCCTTTGAGATTCTGGCCGGGATGGGATGGATTCAGCCGGTGGTCGGGGCGCTGCTGCACATGGTGGCGGCGACATTCGTGATCTTCAACAGCGCCCGGATCGTGCGGTTCGGTGAGGAGCTGCACCGGCTCGAGCCGCCTGCCCCGCCGACGGCCCTGCGATTGGAGGCGGTGCCGGCCAGTTAGCCGGCACGGCAGTGCACGAGACTAGATTCGGGCAGTGGACTTGAAATGATGTCGCGTTTTCGGCAACAGCAAGATCAGCAGCACGACACCTGCCACGGCCGCGGTGATCGCCGCCATGGGCCGAGAAGCCCTCAACCAGCCCCACTGCCCGTACGTCAGCCAGGCGGCCGCCCCCGCCGCAACGGCCAGGACGGCCAGGACCAGCAAGACCCAGTAACACCATTTGACCCCGCGCGCGAACGCGCTCCACAAGGCCCAGCCGGCCGCCGCAACGACGAGCGCCCCTCCCCGGATCGCCAGGCCGACCGGCGTGCGGAACTGCGTAGCGGCCATCGCGGTCACGAGGGCCCAGATCCCCAAGCCCAGCGCCGCGGTGCGCCCCGTCCAGGCCAGCAGGTTCACCGCCGCCGGCAGCGACGCCGAGGCGGTAGGCGCCTCCAGGGATCGTCGCTGAAACAATGCCGCCGCCACCGCCAGCACGCCCGCGGTGTAGAGCGCCCCGTAGGCCGCCGCATAGGCGACGTAGTGCAGCGGGACGAACTTCTCGCGAACCAGCGCCTCCTGCGTGTCGAACACGCGCAGGTTGGGCACGATCCATCCCAGGACCCGCAGCGCCGGGTTGGTCGCCTGGGCGGCGAACAGGAACCGGTGCAGGTAGCCGGCCATCAGGACCGCCCCGCAGACCAGGAGCGTCATCACTTGGCCCAGGCGGGTGCTGGCGGCCACGGCCACCGCGGTGAAGACCATCACCGCCAGGAAGGTCGTCAGCAGGCACGCCGGCAGGCGAAGCGGGATCTCCGTGGCGAACGGGACGATCGTCCAGCCCTTGCCGATGAAGCCCATCACCCCTGCCGCCGCTGTCAGCAGCACCACCGCGGCGAAGACGGCCGCCGCCGTGAAGGTCCAGCCGAAGATCAAGTTGCCCAGCAGCGCGACCACGACCGCCGCAGTGAACGCCGAGCAGCCCAGCACGATCACCGGCCAGTCGATCGGGTCGGTGGCCACCGACACCACCCCGTGCCGCACGGTCATCAGAAACACCACCG
>JALHTV010000129.1 GCA_022866005.1 Phycisphaerae bacterium | reverse complement strand
CTCGGCGATCTGGAGCGTCGAGGCCGACCCGCGCCGCCCGCCCGCACCACCGGGCAGGTGGTGGATCGTCTGGCCGTGGGAACCGATCAGGTCGATGCTTGCCAGGGGGATTCGGCTGCGGCGCGCGAGGGTGGCCAGCGCCCGCGCGAAGACCTCCCCCAGCGCGAAGTTCATCCGGCAGATGGCGTCGACGCGCGACGTGCGCGGATCGAACAGCTCGAACACCTGCCGCCGCAGGGCCGGAGGATAGGGGAATGTCCCGAACGCAAGCACCCTCGCCCCGGACCGCGTGACCTCGGCGATGGCCGCGTCCACCCCGTCGGCCGAGGTGCCCGACATCAGCCCGGCCACGCGGAGCGTCCTGCGGGCGGCCAGCGTTGCGATAGGGTTGCCCACGGGTTTGTGCGGTCCTTGCGGGCGGCCCGCGCCGCCCGTTGGCGCGTATTGTATTCCAGGCCCCCGACACAGGATACCTCCGCCCGCGCGGGCGCGGAGGTTTGACATTTCCGCGGCCTCTGCTAGACTTGAAGGCGTGAGGATGCCCCGGCGGCGCCGTCCGTGCCTTCCAGCGCCGGGCGCCCTCCAGGGAAGGAGCACGTCGATGTGGGATCAGGACGGACCGTACGGGTGGGTCGGCTCGTTGGTGCGGGTATGGGCCTATGTGGCCGAGGCCTGCTTGGCAGCGGCGCTGATCGCCACGGTGATCCTGGCCACTGCCGCCATCTCGGCCAACCCGAGGATGGTCGTCGTCGCCCCGTACCTGATCGCCGTCGCGCTGGAGACGGCGGCGATGGTCTGGGTGCCGGTGGTCGCGGGGGTGGTCCTGACCCTGCTGGAGACCCACCAGATCGTCACCGATGTCAGCGGCCGGCTCTCGCGGGTGGAGACATTGGTGGACGAGGCGGCCGAATCGCTGAAGTCGATCGCGAGCTTGTCGAGCCTGTCGGACAAGGCCAAGAGCACCATCTATCGCGAGCACGAGCTGGAGGCCCTGCGCGAGACGATCCACCATCACCTCATGCTCCAGGACTACGATGCGGCCTCGACGCTAATCAACAGCATGGAGCGCGATTTCGGCTACGGTGAGGAGGCCCGCAGGCTCCGCGAGGAGGTCGCGGCCAGCCGCAAGGCCACGGTGGAGGAGAAGGTGGACGGCTCGCTGCGGCGGTTCCAGGAGATTCTGGACCGCCACGACTGGGCCCGCGCCACCCGCGAGGCCGAGCGCATGATGCGCCTGATGCCCAACAACCCGCGGATCGCCCAACTCCCGGCCGGTATCCAGACCGCCCGCGTCGCCCACAAGCGCCAGCTCCTCCAGGAGTACGGGGAGGCCATCCGCAAGAACGACGTGGACCGCGGCATCGAGCTGCTGCGCCAACTGGACCTGTACCTCACGCCGCCGGAGGCCGCGGCGCTCCAGGAGTCGGCCCGCGGCGTGTTCCGCGCCAAACTCCAGAACCTCAACCTCCAGTTCACCATGTCGGTCACCGACCAGCGCTGGGCCGACGCGGTCGCGACCGGCGAGCAGATCATCCGCGACTTTCCCAACAGCCGCATGGCCATGGAGGTGCGAGAGAAGATGAATCTCTTGCACGCCCGCGCCGCGGCCGCCTCGGGGACGGCGCCCACGCCCAACAACGCCTAGGTTCTCGTGCGCCCCGCGAAAGCGGGTTGACCTTCACCCGATGGGGCAGTAAGATGGCTCCTACCATGACGGCGCCGAAGACCATCCTGCCTTTGCCCGTCCGCGTCCATCGGGCTTAAGCCCGGGCCAATCTCGTTCTATCTCCATCCATCGTTCTGTTGATTGCTTTTCGCGTTCCTGGTGGCTCCCCGCACGGCGGCTGGGAGCGTTGCAAAGGCCCGGGTGGGGCATTACAGTGAGGTCCACGATGAGCATTCCCGTATTCCGATACACGGATTCCGGCTTTGCCGCCCGCTGTGCTGCGCTCCGCGACAAGCTCCGCGGCGGCGGGTTGGTCGCGACGGGGACCGGCCAGGTGGACGTCCGGGCGGCCGTGGCCGAGATCCTCACCGATGTCCGCCAGCGGGGCGACAGGGCCCTGGTGGATTGGGAGCGCAAGCTGGACGGTGCCAAGCTCACCCCGGCCACGCTTCGCGTGCCCTCCGATCGCGTCGCAGCGGCGGTCGCGTCGGCGGGTGCGGCCTTTCTGGCGTTGGTCCGCCGCGTGGCGGACAACATCCGCCAGTATCAGCAAAGTATCCTGGCCCAGGCGCCCGCACCGCTGCGCCGCGGCGGGCGGGAGCTTTCGGTCCGCTATACGCCCATCGACCGCGTGGCCGTGTACGTGCCCGGCAGGCAGGCGATCTACCCCTCGACTGTGCTGATGACGGTCGTGCCCGCCCAGGTGGCCGGCGTGAAGGAGATCGCCCTCTGCTCCCCGCCGTCAGCGAAGGGCGAGATGAACGAGCTGGTGCTGGTGCTGGCCGGGGCGCTGGGCGTCACCGAGGTCTACCGCCTGGGCGGGGCGCAGGCCGTCGGCGCGATGGCGTTCGGCACGGAGACGATCCGGGCGGTGGACAAGATTGTCGGG
>JALHTV010000128.1 GCA_022866005.1 Phycisphaerae bacterium | reverse complement strand
GTCACCAGCAGCGCACTGCGGGCGTACCGGCGAGAAAAGGCCGCCAGGATCGCCGCCTCCTCGGCGTAGTCGCGGGCCAGGTATTGGCGGAAGACCAGCTCGCCTCGGCGATAGGCCATCGTGCCGACCAGGAAGATGCTTGCCCCCGCCAGGCCGCAGCTTTCGATGTCCATGAACAGCGGGTCTTCCGGGCGGGCATTGGCGGCGTGGCACAGGGCGGCCGAGGCGGACATCTCGTCGAACCGCTGGCCGGCGCCGCGCATCACCGCGACGTAGCGGCGGGCGACGGGCAGGCAGTCAGCCCCGAGCTGCGAGAGCTTCTTGTGGACCAGGTGGTAGCTCAGCCGCCTGCCGTTAGCCGCGACGGCCGAGGCCCGCCCGCCACAGGCCGCGAGCAACGGCAGCGGCTCCGGGCGACCGCCGGCGCCGGGCCCGCGATTGAGGCCCGAGTGGCCGTGCTGGGCGAGCAGGCGCGCGGCGCTGGCGATGTCGCCCTTGGCGAGCGATCGCGACAGCATCGACAGCTTCCGCCTGCGGGACTCCGACATGGGCATAGATGCTATTCTACCAAATTGCCTTCATCGTCCCCGGCCTCCCTTCTGATTGGGGATTGCGGATTTCGGATTGCGGATTCACCGGCGAGGATCCGGGACCAGAAATCAGGGACCGGCACACGGCGATTCCGAAATCTGAAATCCCAAATCCGAAATCAAAGCGCACAATCATCGCTACTGGTTCCGCATCGCGGGACTCTCGTCCTCCCCCGCGCGCTTGATCAGGCCCAGGAGCATGACGGCGGCCTGTTTGTCGGGCACGGGGTAGCCCCCGGCGAGGTCCGGATCGTGGTGGATGGGTGGGCGGAGGCTGGGCAGGCCCACGCAGCTCGGACAGCCGCTCTGGCAGGGGCACTCGCGGACGATTTGGTCGCTCATCTCCAGCCAGGTGCTCAGCAGGTCGTAGCCGCGCTGGGCGAAGCCCAGCCCGCCGGGGTAGCGGTCGTAGACGATGATCGTCGGGACCCCCAGGTTGGAGGAGTCTACAGACCCGGCGATGTCTCGCCGGTCGCACATGGCCAGAGACGGCAGGGCGGCGAGCATCAGGTTCCGCACGCCCATCATGGCCTCGATGGGGTTGTGGCCGGCGTCGGCGATGGTTTGGCGCATCTCGTCGGCGATCGTCCACCAGAACGCGGTGGTCTCCAGGGTCTGAGCGGGCAGGTCCAGGGCGCCCTGGCCGATCAGCTCCATCGTGTAATACTTGATCTTGCGGAAGGCGGTGGTCTGCCAGGTCACCTCCGCCGGCCCGAAGAAGATTCGCCCGCCGCGGTACGGTTTGGTGTCGCTGGCGTCGCCCAGGCGGCAGGCGCTGGCGAGCACGGGCTGGGTGTAGTAGTCCACCTGGATGGGCTCCACGGTCGCGACCTTGGCTGCGGTGTCCAGCGACTTGACCAGGTAGCTGTTGCCCTCGTGCAGGTAGATGGCCTGGGGGTAGACCAGTTCCGGGGCGGAGATCGAGTCCACTTGGCCCATGACCTTGCCTTTCTGCGAGGCGTCGACGATGGCGTAGGTGTCGTTGCTGATCAGCCGCAGGCTGATGCCGCGGGCGGGCATCTCGGAGCTCCTCCAGTAGTGCCGCCCGTCGATGGCCTTCATCTGGCCTTCCTCGGCGAAGACCTGGGCCACCTGCTGCGTCAGCGGGCCGAAGTGGGCCTCGTCGGCCGCGGACAGCGGCTTCTCGAAGCACGCGCAAGACAGTTGGGCGGCCAGGATGTGCGGGTTGAACGGGTCGATCACGCTGTGCTCGTGGCTGGCGCCGAAGAGGTATTCCTCGTGGCGCATCAGGTACTGGTCGATCGGGTCGTTGTAGGCCACCAGGATCACCAGGCTGTCTTGGCTTGAGCGTCCCGCCCGGCCGGCCTGCTGCCAGGTGGAGCAGATCGTCCCGGGGAAGCCCACCAGGATCGCGGCGTCCAGGGCGCCCACGTCGATGCCCAGCTCCAGGGCGTTGGTCGATGAGACGGCCAGCAACCGTCCGGCTAACAGGTCCTCCTCGATCTGCCGCCGCTCGCTGGGCAGGTAGCCGCCGCGGTAGGGCTTGATGCGTGCAGCCAAGTCGCTCTCACCCGAAAGGGCGTCGACGGCGTACTTGTAGATCAGCTCAGCCGCGATGCGGCTCTTGGCGAACACGATCGTCTGCGTTCGCCTGCGCACCAGCTCGGTCAGCAGCTCCACGGCCTCGACGTTGGCCGAGCGGCGCGACACGCCATCGTCGGCCAGGAAGGGCGGGTTCCACAGCGCGAAGTACTTGCACCCGCGCGGCGAGCCGTCATCGTCGATGAGCGTCATCGCTCTCCCGGTCAGCCGCTCGGCCAGTTCCAGGGGGTTGGCGATGGTGGCCGAGCTACAGATGATCTGCGGGCGGCTGCCATAGTGCTCGCACATCCGCAGCAGCCGCCGCAGCACCCCGGCCACGTGACTGCCGAAGATGCCGCGATAGGTGTGCAGCTCGTCGATCACCAGGTACCGCAACTGCCGCAGGAAACTGTGCCACTTGCCGTGGTAGGGCAGGATGCCCACGTGCAGCATGTCGGGGTTGGTGAGCACCACGGTGGCGCTGTTGCGGATCTTGGCGCGGTTGTGGCTGGGCGTGTCGCCGTCGTAGACGGCTGGGACGAGGCAGTGGTGGAGTTCCTCGTGCCCGGCCCATCGCTTCAGCGCCGCGTGCTGGTCCTGCGTGAGGGCCTTGGTGGGGAACAGGTACATCGCCCGCACGGAGGGGTCTTTGTGCAGGGCCGAGGCCACCGGCAGGTTGTAGCACAACGTCTTGCCCGAGGCCGTGCCGGTGACGATGACCACGTCGCTCCCGGCTGCGATAGCGTCCACCGCCGCGGCCTGGTGGGTGTAGAGACCAGACACCCCCTCGGCCCGCAGGACCGACACCACGGCCTCCGGCAGGGGGGTTGCGGGGTCGGCGTAGCGGGCGGCCCGCGAGTCGATCCGCCGCACGTGCACAAGCTGGTTGCGATACCGCCGATCGCTGGTGACATCCCGGAAGAAGCCGCGAACATCCATGGCGGCATCTTCTCACGGCCCGGCGCCAAAGGCAACTAAGATTCGGTCTCTGTTAGGTATCGCGTGGCATGGGCGTCTCGCCCGTGCATAGTGAGTTCCCCAGAGAGAATAACTGGCCCCGCTCGCCACCTAGCCAGCCGCCGCTGCCGACATCGATCTCTGCACCGATAGCCGAAAGGGCGGTTGCGAAGCGTCAGCGCCAAAAAACTCTCGCAGGCCGGAGCGCCACCCACTGGCACCCGGCCGAGTCGACCGAAGCGGGGTCCAGCACTGACCCCAGACCGAACTCGGTGGATTCCCTTCCTTGGGGCCGCGATCCGTACCTGCGAGATATAAAGAATCTAGCTGCCACTGCCTGTCCGCAGCGGCTACCAGGATGGCAACCATTGTAATACCGTTTGGGCTTATGTCAATGTTCTGACGGACGAGCTCCACGCAAGAGACTGCCAGATAACGACTTGCGATTGTCGTCGGATCTGACCTCCGCTCGTGGCGTTTGGGTGCTGCGACGGCGGTCTTGTCATCGCGCAGGCCGGCGCTATAATCGACTCGTTCCCCTGGGCGGCTCCTCCGCGGGGACCAGGGCTGGGATCGCGGAGAACATCGTGGCTGTCATCGCGGGCATAGACGAGGCAGGGCTAGGGCCTGTGCTGGGCCCGCTGGTGGTCTCCTCGGCGGCCTTCTCGGTGCCGGGGGAGCTTGCTGGGGCGTCCCTGTGGCAGGTCCTGGCGGCGGCAGTGGCCCGGCGGCCCGGCAAGCGCCACACCCGCATCGCGATTGCCGACAGCAAGGACCTCTATAGCGGGCTGCGCGGCTCGGGGGGGTTGGGGCGGCTGGAGCGGGGGGTGCTGGCCATGCTCGTCACGCGCGGGTCGCTGCCGCAATCGCTGGCGGGCTTGTTGGAGATCGTCTGTCCCACGGCCGTCTCGGAGGCGTCGGCCTATCCGTGGTATCGCCAGCTTCACCTGCCGCTGCCGCGGGAGCAGTCAGGCGCGGAGGTGGCCTTGTCGGCCAACGCCCTGGACGCGGCCATGCAGAAGGCCGGGGTGAAGCTGCTGGCCCTCCGCAGCGAGACGGTCTTCGAGCGGGAGTTCAACCGCCTCACCCAGGCCGCCAACAAGTCGCAGATGCTCTTGGACGTGACCTGCCGGCTGCTCGTGCGCCTGTGGCAGATGGCGGAGGGTGAGCGAATCGTCGTCCACGTCGACCATCAGGGTGGGCGCGTGCGATACCTGGAGGCGTTGGCCAGGGTATTCGAAGGCTGCTCGTTCAAGGTCCTGGAGGAGGACCAGACCCGCAGTTCCTACCGGCTCATTGCGCCGACGCGGCAGGCGGAGATACACTTCGTGGTCGGCTGCGAGAACCGCCAGCTCCCGGTAGCCCTGGCGTCGATGGCCAGCAAATACTTGCGTGAGCTGTTCATGCAGATATACAACTCCTACTGGCTGCAGCAGGTGCCTGACCTGGCGCCCACGGCGGGCTACTACGCCGACGGCAGGAGGTTTTACCAGGCCATCCAGCCGACGGCCAAGAAGATGGGCATCGACGAGCAGATGCTCTACAGGCTCAGGTGATCTTTGTGGCCGCCGCCGTGGCCGCTTGAAGGAGCAGTCCATGCCGACTCTGTTGGCCGCTCTGCTGGCCGGGGCCGTGGTGCTGGCGTCGCTGCTGGTGGCGCTGCGCCTGGTGTTCGGGTTCCGCCAGTTTCTGCGGTACCGGAAGTACGAGCCGGTGGAGCCGGCCCCGATCATCAACCCGCCCGAGCCGGTGGTCAGGACCCTCGCGGGGGCGTTGGTGGCGTGGGTGGCGATCCTGTGGTCGGTGACGAACCCGGCGATGCTGGTCGCGGCGGGGGTGATCCTGCACGGCCATCAGATGCTTTCTTCCGTGCCCATGCAGCTTTCGGCGACGCTTTATGGCCTGTACGCCCTGGTGACCGCGGTGCTGATCGGCTCGGGCGGCGTGATGCTGCTGAGGCTGATGGCCTGGGGGCGGCGGGCGGTGGCCTGGGGGGTGGCGCTGCTGGGGATCTTGAACGTGTTGCTGTTTGCGTTTTGCCTGTTTCTGCGGCAGTTCCGCGACACCCCCCCGGAGGTGCGCCGGTTGATGATCCCGGCGGCAGTGGTCCTGGCGGTGCACACGCTGATCGGCTCGGCCATCGGGGTGGCCGCCCAGCATGTGGGCCTGGCCGGGGAAACGAGCCCGGACCGGCCTGGCGGTTCTGCGCGTTGACCCAGCCGCGGCGCCCGGGTATCCTTCGGGCCGGCGCCGTGGGACAAGGAGTTCCAGACTATGGCAATTCAGAAATGGTCCGACAGCATCACCGTGGTCGACCTGATCGACGATCCCCAGTTCACCGACGAGCTGTCTGCCCTCGCTGAGTCGGTCCAGGCCAAACCGACCGACGTGGTGCTGAACTTCTCCGCTGTGGGATTCATCAACAGCTCCAACCTCTCCCGGCTGCTTCGGCTGCGCAAGCACCTGAGCGCGCACGAGCGGCGGATGGTGCTCTGCGGGGTCAACGCCCACGTCGGGGGGGTCTTCCAGGTGACCGGGCTGGACAAGATCTTTCAGTTCACCCAAGACATGGCCACCGCCCTGGCCGGCCTGCAACTGGCCCAGAAGTAGGGCCTGGGCGTCTGCAGTCAGGGGGTCTGGCGGCCCGCGGCGGCGCTTCTTTCGCTAGGGGAGAAGGGCAGCCTTCCCCGCACTTGCCGGGCGTGGTATACTGCTGGGTTCGTCTACCCATGGGAAAGAACGGTAGGACATCCCCCAACAGCGGCAACGGCCCGCAGGTGGCGGCTCCCCAGCCTCGCAAGAAGCCGCCTGCCGGTCCCGCGGCCGAATCGGTCCGCCCGGCCGAACCGACGACCCCCAGGCACGAGATCGTCATCCTGGGGGCCAAGGAGCACAACCTCCAGAACATCGACGTCCGCATCCCCCGCGACAAGCTGGTGGTCATCACCGGCCTGAGCGGCTCGGGCAAGAGCTCGCTGGCCTTCGACACGGTCTACGCCGAAGGCCAGCGCAAGTACGTCGAGAGCCTCTCGGCCTACGCGCGTCAGTTCCTGGAGCAGCTCTCCAAGCCGGACGTGGAGCACATCGAGGGCCTGCCGCCCACGGTGGCCATCGAGCAGCGCCGGGGGGCCCACAACCCCCGGTCCACGGTCGCGACGACCACGGAGATCTACGACTACCTGCGGCTGCTCTTCGCGCGGGTGGGCCGGCCGCACTGTTGGATCTGCGGGCAGCCGATCACCTCGCAGACCGTCAACCAGATGGTCGATGCAATCTACACGCTGAGCGAGGGCACGCGGTTCATGGTGCTGTCGCCCATCATCCGCGGCCAGAAGGGCCAGCACGCCGAACCGCTGCGGGCGGTGCAGCGCGAGGGGTTCGTCCGCGTGCGCGTGGACGGGGGCGTCTACGACCTCAAGGCCGTCCCGCCGCTGGATAAGCAGCGCAAGCACACGATCGAGGTGGTGGTCGACCGGCTGGTGCTGAAGGACACCGCCCGCATCCGCCTGACCGACAGCATCGAGACGGCCCTGAAGCTGTCGGGGGGGCTGGTGACCATCACCTACGAGCCGCAGGAGGGCAGCCCGCCCGCCCCCGCAGCACCTGACAACGCGGGGCACTACGAGCACTGGCGGGATTGGATCTTCAGCGCCACCTACGCCTGCCCGCGGCATCCCCAGGTGAACCTGCCGGAGCTGTCACCGCGGATGTTCAGCTTCAACTCCCCCTACGGGGCCTGCGACAGTTGCGACGGGCTGGGGACCCTCCTGGAGTTCGACCCGGATTTGATCGTGCCGGACCCGTCGCTGTCGCTGTCGGGCGGCGCCATCGACGCCTGGCGGCACGGCGGCAAGCGGATGAACATCCTCTACAACCGCCTGCTCCGCCAGTTCTGCCGGATGCACAGCCTCTCGTCGGATGTGCCGTACTCGGACATCTCTCCCGACGTCCGCAAGGTCCTGATGCACGGGGATAACGGCGACTGGGAGGGCGTGATCCCCAACCTCACGCGGCGGTGGAAGAAGACCGACAGCGAGTTCGTCAAGGCCCGGCTGCACGGGTATCTCAGCGAGCAGCCGTGCCGCAGCTGCAAGGGATCGCGCCTGAGGCCCGCGTCGATGGCGGTGCTGGTGGCGGAGCGGAACGTCCACCAGGTGACGCAGATGACCATCGGTGGGGCGCTGGAGTTCCTGGATGAGCTGCACCTGGACGCCGAGAGAACGCAGATCGCCGAGACGATCGTCCGCGAGATCCGCCACCGCCTGCGGTTCCTCACCGACGTGGGGCTGGACTACATCACGCTGGACCGCACCTCCGCGAGCCTGTCGGGCGGTGAGGCCCAGCGGATTCGCCTGGCCACCCAGGTCGGCAGCGGGCTGGTGGGCGTCTGCTACGTGCTGGACGAGCCGACCATCGGCCTGCACCAGCGCGACAACCAGCGGCTGATCCGCACCCTGCGGCACCTGAGGGACATGGGCAACACGGTCGTGGTCGTCGAGCACGACGAGCAGACCATCCGCAGCGCCGATTGGATCCTGGACATGGGCCCGGGCGCCGGGCGCCACGGCGGGCGGATCGTGGCCCAGGGGTCGGTCCAGGACATCTGTGCGGCTGAGGAGTCGCTGACGGGCAAGTACCTGGCCGGGGAGCTGCGGATCGAGACCCCGCGGCGGCGGCGGGCGGTGACCCCGTCGCGGGCGGTGGAGCTTCGCGGGTGCCGCGAGAACAACCTCAAGGACCTTCGCGTGCGGTTCCCGCTGGGCGGGATCATCTGCGTCACGGGGGTCAGCGGCAGCGGCAAGAGCACGCTGGTGAACCTCACGCTGCTGCGGGCGCTGCGGCGGCGGATCACCAGTTCGCGCGAGAAGCCGGGTGAGTTCGAGAAGATCCTGGGCGTCGGCAAGGTGGACAAGGTCATCGAGATCGACCAGTCGCCCATCGGCCGGACGCCGCGGTCCAACCCAGCCACCTACACCGGCGTGTTCGACCTCATCCGCCAGGTCTTCGCCAAGACGCGCGAGGCCAAGATCCGCGGGTACAAGGCCGGGCGCTTCAGCTTCAACGTCCGCGGGGGGCGGTGCGAGGCCTGCCAGGGCCAGGGCACCAAGCGCATCGAGATGCACTTCCTGCCGGACGTCTACGTGACCTGCCAGGAGTGCAAGGGCAGCCGCTACAACCGCGAGACGCTGGAGGTGCGCTACCGCGGCAAGAACGTCGCCGACATCCTGGCCATGCGGGTGGAGGAGGCGCTGGCGTTCTTCGAGAACTTCCCCAAGATCCGCCAGCTCATCAAGGCCCTGGCCGACGTGGGGCTGGGGTACCTGGAGCTGGGGCAGAGCTCCACGACGCTGTCGGGCGGTGAGGCCCAGCGGGTGAAGCTGGCCGGCGAGCTGGGCAAGACCGCCACCGGCCAGACCCTCTACGTGCTGGACGAGCCCACCACGGGCCTGCACTTTGCCGACATCCAGAACCTACTGAACGTGCTCAACCGCCTGGCCGACATGGGCAACACGGTGGTGGTCATCGAGCACAACCTCGACGTGATCAAGGGCGCCGACTGGGTGATCGACCTGGGCCCCGGTGGCGGCGACGCCGGCGGCACGATCGTGGCCGAGGGCACGCCCGAGCATATCGCCGCGGTGGCGGACTCGTACACCGGGCAGTTCCTGGCCACGCGCCTGGCCGGGGCAGGCAACCGCCGCGGCCACTGACGCCGCCGGCGGGGGAAGGGTCATGCCCTCAGCGGGCCGATGCCGATGATTTTGCAGGGGCGGTGCTGGAAAAGTCGCCCGCGCCGCGGTAAAAGACGGACCCTGTCGCGGCGGTGATCGAGGGTGGGTCACCGCACCGGCGACGTGCTGGGAGAGCAGCGATGCGTCATGCCGTCATCATGGCCGGCGGGGCCGGGACGCGGCTGTGGCCGCTGAGCCGATCCAACCGCCCCAAACAGCTTCTACCGCTGATCCACGGGAGGAACCTGTTGGACCTGGCCGTGGAGCGCCTCAGCGGTCTGTTCGAGTACGCCAACATCCTGATCGTCACCAGCGCCGAGTACACCGAGCAGATCGCCTCAGCCCTGCCGCAACTGCCGCGGCAGAACGTCGTCGGGGAGCCGGTGGGGCGCGACACCGCCAACGCCATCGCCCTGGCCGCCCAGCTCCTGGCCGCCCGCGACGCCGATGCGACCATGGCCGTGTTCACCGCCGACCACGTCATCCGGCCCACCAGCGTGTTCGTCCAGGCGGTGCGGACGGCGTGCGAGTCGGCCGAGCAGCACCCCGACGCCCTGGTGACCTTCGGCATCCGGCCCACCTGGCCGCACACGGGCCTGGGCTATATCCATTGCAGCCAGACCGTCGCCGACGGGGTCCGCCAGGTGGTGGGCTTCAAGGAGAAGCCCGACCGCCACACCGCCCGGCGCTACGTCGAGAGCGGGGAACACTACTGGAACAGCGGCATGTTCGTCTGGAAGATCGCGACCGTCCGCGACGCTCTGACGCGCTACCTGCCCAATTCGATGGAGAAACTCGCCGCCGTCTGCACCGCCGCCGCCGAGGGCAGGGACTATGCTCCGATCCTCCGCGAGGTGTATCCGCAATTGGAGAAGATCAGCATCGACTTTGCGGTGATGGAGAAAGCGCCCAGGGTGCTCATGGTGGAGCTGAAGTGCGACTGGCTGGACGTCGGCTCCTGGCCGGCGGTGGAGAACATCGTCGACATGGACGAGGCCGGCAACGCCGTCGTCGCCCAGAACACCGCCATCCTCGACAGCTTCCGCAACGTCATCGTCACCGAAGACGACCATCTGCTGGCCATGGTGGGCATCGACGACTGCATCGTGGTGCACTCCCCCGATGCCACGCTGGTGTGCAACAAGTCCGACTCCCAGCGGCTCAAAGAGCTGGTCGAGCTGATCCGGAAGAAGTACGGACAGAAATACCTCTAGAATTGCGGATTGAACAGCAGGGAGCGGGGATCCGCGGGAGCAGTTTGAGATCTGAAATCGAGAGAATCCGCATTCCGCAATCCTCAATCCGCAATGCGTATGTCTAGCTGGCTGGGCATAGATCACGGCGCCAAGCGCATCGGCGTGGCCGTCGGAGACACGGCCAGCAAGATCGCCACGCCCCTGGAGGTCATCCCCGCCGCCCCGCAGGAGCAGGCCCTCCGGCGGATCGGTGAGCTGGCGCGGCAGTACCGCGGCGAGGGCATCGTGGTCGGGCTGCCAGTCAACATGGACGGGAGCGAGGGTCCCCAAGCCGCCGCGGCCCGGCAGATGGCGGAGCAGGTCGCCGCCGCGCTGCACCTGCCCGTGCGCTTGTTCGACGAGCGGTTGAGCAGCTTTGCCGCCGATCAGGCCCTGGCGGGGCACCTGACGCGGGGCAAAAAGAAGGCCCGCCAAGACGCCCTCGCCGCCGCGACCATGCTGGGCGACTTCCTGGCCGCCCAAGGCCCACCCACCGCGCAGGAGACCAGCGAGAAGTAGGGCAGTGGCGGAAGAGCGGGCTTCTGCGAGCAGAGGGGTGCTATCGAGACAGACTCACGCGCGGGAGGCGGTGGAGTCCCCTTCCTCTTCTTCCTCTTCCTTGAGGGCCTCGGCGACAAGGTCCTCCAAGGCCGCGATCGGGTCGACCTCTTCCTCCCCGGCCACCGGGGCGCCGGTGTCCTCATCCGTCTGGCCCACACCGACCGTCTCGGCCGCGGGGGCCTCCTGGGCGGGCTTGCGGACCTTGGTCCTGGCCGGTCTGATCTCCTCGGGCTGACCGTCGATCTGGACGGTGAAGATCACCGGGCCGATCACCACCCTGTCACCGGGTCGAAGCTGCTGCTCCGTGACGCGCTTATTGTTGACGAACGTGCCGTTGGAAGAGCCCAGGTCCTTGACGATGACCTGGTCGTTCTCGACGGTGATTTGGCAATGGCGGCGCGACACACTCAACAGGGGCACCCGCAGCTCGCAGCCTTCCCCCCGGCCGATCGTGACGGGGCTGCTGACGACCGGAAAGTCCTTGCGCTGCCCGTCGTTCCGGAACATGACCAGCTTGACGTCCATAGCCGCCCCGCCCTCCAGGTGGGTGCTCGCTCGGCCGCCTCAGCGACGGCGATAACATCCTACAGTGCCTATTCTATGCCATGCCCACAGCCCTGCAAGCGAAAACGCGCCCCGGACTCCGCTGCCGCGATAAAGGGCCCAGCGGGAGTGCCTAGCCGGGCCGCAGCCTGCATCTTTGCCGGTGCGGCAGGGCCTTGACGCACGGGAGACCCGCCCGAGCCGCCGATCGCAACCTCTTGGGAAGAAACGAGTTGCTGTTCTCCTGAGTTGCCTTGCCCCGCTAGTCCTGGGCGATGACGGCCACGAAGCGCCCGGCCTGTTCGCCCTCGGCGCGGTGGCTGGGGAACAGGTCGTTGCGGCAGACCGTGCACAGCCCGGCCGTGTGGACGTTCTGGCGCTCCAATCCGGCCTGGACCAGCTCGTCGATGTTGGCAGCCCAGAGGTCCAGGTAGATCTTGGCCTGGCGTTTCTCGATGAACTGCTGGGCCCGCAGCCCCAGACCGGCCGAGGCCAACTGGAGCACGTCCGGGCCGATCTCGTAGCAGCACGGGCCGGCCGAGGGGCAGATGCAGGCGACCAGGTCAGCCGGGTCGGCGCGGAACTGGCTGACGAACTGGCTGACCAGCTCGGCGGTGATCCGCATGACGGTCCCCCGCCAGGAGGCATGGGCCAGGCCCACCGCGCCGCTGACCGGATCGGCCGCGAGGATCAGCGGGCAGTCGGCGGCGAGGCCCATCAGACCCATCGCGCTGTCGGCGGTCACCATCCCATCCGCGGGGCCGGCCAGACCGCCCCTGTGAGGGACGACGATTCTCCTGCCGTGGACCTGCCTGCAATAGGCCACGGCCGACAGGTTCATCGCCTGCTGCACAGCTATGGCGGCGCCCTTGGGGTTCTTGCCTGCCGCGGCGACGTCGAAGCCGTTGCGGGTGGTGACGGCGTGGGTCACCCCCAGTTCGTCCAGGGCCGCGAACCGGCCAACCTGCCAGCCGTTGGGCAGCTCGGTGAAGTAGAACGGGTCTTTGACCTTATTGGACATCGATGAGGACCTTTACGTTTTCCGGCTCGCCCGCCGCGCGCAGAGCCTCCGCGGCCCGGGCGAGCGGATAGCGCCGACTGACCAAGGCCGAGACGTCCACCTCGCCGGAGGCCAGGGCGCCCAGGGCCACCTCCAGCGGGCCGCAGCGCGATCCGATGACCGTGACCTCCGCGACCACCGCCGGTGAGAGGTTGAGACCTTCGCTCGTGGCGAACGTGCTCTTCAGCACGATCACGCCCCGCGGCCGGACCGTGCGCAGGGCCAGCTCCAAGCCGCGGGGCGAGCCGGTGGCCTCTACCACGACGTCGGCGTCGGCCCGCGGGACGAACTCCTCTACGGCGGCCGTCTGGATGCCCTGCTTCTCGGCCATTTCCAGCTTGGCTGCGTGCTTGCCCACCAGCATCAGCCGCCGCACGAGCGACCGCAGGACGCGGGCGACGAGTTGCCCCAGCCGGCCGTCGCCGAGCACGACCACCGCGTCGGACTGCTGGAACTTCACCTGCCGCGTCACCTGATACGCGGCGGCCAGCGGTTCGGCGAACACCGCCTGCTCGTCGCTGACGGCGGGGGGTACTTCGTGCAGATTGGCCGCCGGGATGGCCACCTGCTCGGCGAACACGCCGTCGCGTCCCGCGATGCCGATCACCGTGCGGTCGCGACAGTGGTTCGACAGGCCCGAGCGGCACATGTCGCACCGCCCGCAGACGCAGTTGATCTCCGCGACCACGCGCTTCTGCTTCCAGGCAGAGGGGCCCTCGATCACCTGACCGACGAACTCGTGCCCCATGACGCCGGAAAAGCCCATGTAGCCCTTGGTCACCTCCAGGTCGGTGCTGCACACCCCCGCGACGCGCACGCCGACGAGCGCCTCTCCGCGCGCCACCTTGGGGGCGGGGTAGTCGCTCCGCAGCCTCACCTTGCCATCGAACACCAGCGCCAACATCTGCACGTCTCCCAATCGCCTGCGGCCCGGCCGCCCGGTGAGGAGATTCTACCGGACGGGCTGGGCCCGATGCTCCAGGTGGAGCGACCAGTCTTCAGGCCTGTTGCCCACGTCCACGCCCGTCAGGGCCGAGAGCGTCGCCCGCGCCTGCCACCGCACATTCAGGTCCGCATCGCCCAGCGCGCGCACCAGCGTCGCGCCGACCTGGGACAGCCCGTACCGCCCCAGGGCGCGGCAGCAGGCAGCGCGAACGTCGGAGGAGCCATCTTGAATCGCGTGCTTTTGCAGCGGCTCGACGGCCGAGTCGCCCGGCACGCGGTCCAGCGCCCACGCCGCGTCACCCCGCACGACCGAAGCACGATCCTCCAATGCCGCCGCAAGCTGCGGCAGGTAGGTGGGGTCTCCGG
This sequence comes from Phycisphaerae bacterium, assembly GCA_022866005.1. Taxonomy (GTDB): domain Bacteria; phylum Planctomycetota; class Phycisphaerae; order SM23-33; family SM23-33; genus JALHTV01. The sequence continues at coordinate 115 of JALHTV010000128.1, read as the reverse complement.
CCAGGCCCAGGGCCCTCGCGGCTGCCGCGCGGACGAGGGCGTCGGGATCCTGGGTCAATGCCAGCGCGTAGGACTTGGTGTAGGGCTCCTGCAAGTAGCGCTTCTTGGACGACAG
>JALHTV010000127.1 GCA_022866005.1 Phycisphaerae bacterium | reverse complement strand
GCGGGCGATGCCGTGGGCGACGTGCACTACGTAGTCCCCGGGATACAGGTCCAGCAGCGAGTCGATTGGGCGGCCGGTGCGCACGCGGCGCAGGCGGCGATGCTTGGCGTAGCGATGGAAGATCTCGTGGTGGCCTACGGCCGCCAGGTGGATCTCGGGGAAGTGGAAGCCCGCGGCCACGTGGCCGATGGCTGTGCGAAAGGCACCGATAAGCTTGGGGTGCGAGGCGGCCAGCAGCTCACCGAACCGCTGCTGCTCGGCCGGCGTCTCGCAGTAGACCCATACCTCGTCGGTCGCGGCGAGTTCCCCCAGCGCTTCCAGGGATTCCTGGGGTTTTTCTGCGAGCATGTGCAGCGAACGGACGCCCAGGTCGATCGTCTCGGTGCCCTCGGCTGGGTGGAAGGCGTAGGTCTCCAGCCGGGCCAAGCGCCCCGCGGCCGATGCGACCTCCTGCGGCGTGAACCAGTTCGCGGCCGGGGCGGCAGCCTGCGTGGCAATAGCCTCATCCAGCGGGTCAGAGGCGAGGGGCGGTTCGATATCGTGCAATCGGTGATAGATGGTCTCGGCGGTCTCGGTGATCGCGCCCGGCTCGATCAGGCAGACCACCGCGTCGGAGGGCAGGTAGTCGAGTACGCTCGCGCGGCCGGAGTCGTCGGTCACCGCCGCCGCGGAGAAGGTGAGGTCGTAGCCGTCGATGGCCTCGGTGCTGCGCTGGGTGTCCAGGTCTACGCGGCGGAGGGAGTCGATCTGGTCGCCGGCGAATTCCACGCGCAGGGCCGCCGTCGCCCCGGGCGGGAAGACGTCCACGATGCCGCCGCGACGGGCGAAGTCGCCTTGCTGCTCCACCTGCTCGACGTGGTCGAAACCCGCCTCGACCAGCCAGGCGACCAGCTCCTCGATGTCCTGCACGGCCCCGCGGCGCAGGGGCTTTCGGGCGGCCGCTAAGGCCTGAGCCGACGGCACCGGCTGCATCAGCGCCATCACCGGGGCGACGATCAGCTCCACCGGCTCGTCGCGCAGGTTGGCCGGCTGGGCCAGCAGGTTGCACAGGCGCAGGCGCGTGGCGCTCACGTCGTCGGTGGCGACGTGGCCGGCCAGGTCCGTCTCCCAGGCGGGGAACAGCTGGGCGGGCCGAGCGGTGAAGACCTCGATGTCGTCGGCGGCTGCGTCGGCCTCGTCGAGCTGCGCGGTGACCACCAGCGTCATCGCGCGGCGGAGGGTCGCTACGGCCGCCGCCGCCAGCGCCCCCGACGAGCCCCACACCCCGGCCAGCTTCACCGCCCGCCCGGGCGCCAGGCGGGACGCCGCCCGGCGGAGCGATCGACTTGCCAGGACCTTCTCGAACATTCTTCGACTCAATCTCACTCAGCGCGCAGCGTCACGCCGCGGCACAGCCCGCACGGGGCTGGGCCCGCGACGTCACCTGTTCACGCTGTTTGCCAACGTCTTGCTGGCCGCCTCCGGTGGCCCGCAACCGCCCCCGCGGTGCATTCTCGCCGGAGGTGTCGCGATTGGCAAGGGCGGCGGGTGGGCCTATAATCCCAGCCAATCCGCCCAGACGGGCGGCCGTATGGCCGCATCAAGGAGTGTCCATGAACGTGTTGCTCACCGGTGGGGCGGGGTACATCGGCTCGCACGTGGCGCGGGTGCTGGCGGCAGCGGGGCATCGCTGCGTGGCCTACGACAGTCTCGTCAAAGGCCACCGCCAGGCGGTTGCGGGCGAGCTGGTCGTGGCGGACGTCGCCGACGGCCAGGCCCTGCGCCAGGCGCTGCGCCGCCACGCCATCGAGGTGGTCATCCACCTGGCGGCCTTCATCGAGGCCGGGGAATCGGTCGCCCAGCCAGGCAAGTATTTTCAGAACAACGTGCTGGGGGCCTGGACGCTTCTGGAGGCCATGCGCGATTGTGGTGTGAGCAAGATAGTTTTCTCCTCCACCGCGGCGGTGTATGGGCAGCCCAGCCGGCTGCCCATCGAGGAGGCCGACGCCCTGGCGCCGGTCAACCCTTACGGGGCGAGCAAGGTGTGCGTGGAGTACATGCTGCGGGCCTACGCCGAGGCGCACGGGATCGGTTGCGTGTCGCTGCGGTACTTCAACGTCGCTGGGGCCGACCCCGCCGGCGACATCGGTGAGGCCCACGAGCCTGAGACGCACCTGGTCCCCCGCGTGCTCCAGGTGGCGCTGGGGGCGGCAGCGGCGGTGGAGATCTTCGGTGATGACTACGACACGCCCGACGGCACGTGCATCCGCGATTACATCCACGTGACGGACCTGGCGGCGGCGCACGTGCTGGCCTTGGGGGCGATCCGAGCGAGCCAGGTGCGCGTCTACAACCTGGGCAATGGGGAGGGCTTTTCGGTCAAGCAGGTGATCCAGACCTGCCGCCAGGCGACCGGTCACCCGATCCCTGCCAAGGTTGCGCCGCGCCGGGCGGGCGATCCGTTGCGGCTGGTCGCGTCATCGGCCAAGGCCGCCGCGGAGCTATCCTGGCGGCCGAAGTTTCCCGACCTGGCCACCATCGTCGAACACGCCTGGGCGTGGCATCGCAACCATCCGCGAGGCTACGCCTGAACGATTTCGGATTTGGGATTCGGGGGAGCCGTTCGGCAAGACCAGGTTGTGTGAGCCGGTGGTGGCACGCACTGAGGGCTAGCGGGGCAGGCAGCGGGCGAGTTCCTCCAGCGAGGTTAACCCTTCGCGGACCATGTCCAGCCCGACCCGCAGCAGGGGCCTGGCTCCGGCTTGCTCGATGGCCTCGGCCAGTTCCGCCCGCGAAGGCCCGCTGCGGAAGACCGCCGCCAGGCGATCATCCATCAGCATCGCGCTGGAGCAGCCCGCCACGCCGCAGTACCCGAGGTTGAAGCACTCACCGCAGCCGCCTGGGGCGAAGGCCTGGCCGACCTCCTCGGCCATCAGGCCGAGCTGCGCCAGGGTCTCGTCATCGGGCGCAATCGGGCGGCGGCAGTGGGGGCAGAGCCTGCGGACGGTCGTCGTGGCCACGACGGCCTTGAGATTGCCCGCGAGCACCCAGGGCTGCGGGTCGGCCTCCATCAGCATCGCGACCGCCGACGCCGCACTGGGGGCGCTGGTGGCTGCCAGGACCAGTCGGCCGGCCTCGGCGGCCTCCAGAAGCGCCGGGACCGTCTCGCCGTCGCGGATGTCAGCCACGACGATGCCG
>JALHTV010000126.1 GCA_022866005.1 Phycisphaerae bacterium | reverse complement strand
TGGGGCAGGGTGTCCCCGTCACTTCAGCGCCGCCAGCGACTTCTCCACCACGGCCAGGTCGGCCTGGAGTTGCTGGAGGCGCTGGCGCTCGCGCTGGACGACGGCGGGGGGGGCCTTGGCCACGAAGTCGGCGTTGCCGAGCTTGCCCTCGATCCCCGCCACGCCGCGACGAAGCATCTCGGCCTGCTTGGCGAGTCGCTGACGCTCCGCCGCCCGGTCGATCAGGCCCAAGACGTAGAGCTTGACGCCGCGCGCGGCCACGGCGGCGGCGTCGGCAGGGGGGGCGACCGGCGTCGGCGACACGGTGACCTCGGCCAGGCCCGCCTGGCTGGTGAGCATCCCGGCGTTGCCGGTGATCAGCTCGGCCGCGGGCCCGGTGGCTTCGGCGATCGCGGTGAGCTTCTTGCCCGGGGGCACGTTGTGCTGGCTGCGGACGTTGCGGACCTGGCGGACGAGGTCCGCCAGGAGCTGGAAGTCCTTCTCGGCCTTTTCGTTGATCGCACGGGCGTCGGCCCTGGGCCAGGCGGCCCGAACCAGCAGCGGTTCGGCGTGCTCATCGGCCGGGCCGCGGACGGGGGCGACCTCGTTGAGCTCCGCCCAGAGCGTCTCGGTGATGAAGGGGATGATCGGGTGCAGCAGGCGCAGCACCACGTCGAGGCAGTGGGCCAGGATCGCCTTGGCGACCGCATCCCCTGAGTTGATCCGGGCCTTGGCGATCTCCAGGTACCAGTCGCAGAACTCGTCCCACAGGAAGTGGTACAGGCACTCGGCCAGCTCGTTGAAGCGGAAGCCCTCCAGCGCGCCGGTCGCGTCGCGGATCGTGCCGTTGAGCCGGCTGAGGATCCAGGCGTCGGTGAGGTCCTCACCCGGGCGGATGTCGCCCCAGGGGGGCTGGCCCCGGAGGTTGGCCATGGTGAAGCGTGCGGCGTTCCACAGCTTGTTGCAGAAGTTGCGGCCGGCGTCGAACTTTGGGCTCGTGCGGCTGACCTGGCCGCCGGGCAGGGTCATCTCCTCCACGGGCATGCGGACGTCCTGCGTCTGGGTGGTCATGCTGACCAACGTGAATCGCATCGCGTCGGTGCCGTGACTGTCGATGATGTCCAGCGGGTCGATGCCGTTGCCCAGGCTCTTGGACATCTTGCGGCCTTCGCCATCCAGGATCGTCGCGTGGATCAGCACGTCGCTGAAGGGGATGTCGCCCATGCAGTATTGGCCCATCATGACCATGCGGCTGATCCACAGGGTGATGATCCCGCGGTCCGTGCAGAGCACGTCGCCGGGGTAGTACTTCTTCAGCTCCGGTGTGTCCTTAGGCCACCCCATCGTCGAGAACGGCCACAGGGCCGAGCTGAACCAGGTGTCCAGCATGTCTTCGTCCCGCCGCCAGCCGGCCCGCTCGATCATCTCGATGGCGCCGGGGTCATCGCGGTCCAGGCAGATGTACGTGCGGATCCAATTGGCCTTCTCGGGGTGCTCATCCACCCGCAGGACGTAACGAACCTTGTGCCGTTTGAACTTCTGGCTGAAGGGCCCGCCGATGGCCCTATCCAGGGCGGCCACGGCCTGGGGACTGGGGCCGCGGTCAGCGTGCTCCGGGCCGGCGGGGACGTTGAGCTCCAGGTCCTGCGACCAGATGGGTATCTGATGTCCCCACCAGAGCTGGCGGCTGATGGGCCAGTCGCGGAGGTTCTCCAGCCACGCGCGGTAGGTGCTGGCGTAGCGGGAGGGCGTGAACTTCACCCGCCCATCCAGCACCGGAGCCAAGGCCAGCCCCGCAAGGGATGTGGCGGGTACATCGGTGCCGGGCAGAACGGGTATGCCTTCGCTGTTCAATGGACAATTGTCAATTCTCAATTGACGATAAAGACGGGTTGGAAGAGTGGAAATTGGTTTTCTAACCGCGACGTACCACTGGTCGCTCAGATACGGCTCGATGGGAACGTGGCTGCGGTAGCTGTGGCCGACTTGGTGCGTGTAGGGGCGGACGTCTTCCAGGAGGTTTTCCGTGCGGAACCACTCCACGATGGCCTGGCGGGCCTCGAAGCGGTCCATGCCCAGCAGGAACTGAGCGTCCCCGCTGCAATCGTCCCAGCCGTGCTCGTC
>JALHTV010000125.1 GCA_022866005.1 Phycisphaerae bacterium | reverse complement strand
CGTCAGCCGCAGCCCACGCCGGTCGCCCAGGCACTGGGCGGCCAGGAAGCAGCCGACCATCATCGCAAGCTGCTCCACCCATACGTCCATCGCGCTGCGCTTGTCGGAGCCGACGAAGACCGAGGCCAGGCTCAGCAGCGCGAACACGCCGATCAGGGCAGCGACCCTGCCGTGTCGCACAACCAGCCGACCGGCCAGGGCCGCACCGACCAGCCAGAGCGTCGCGTCGGCCAGCAGCAGGCAGGCAAAGCTCACCCGCGCCAGCTCACCGCGGTCGGCGCGCACCGGGCCGGCAGCGTCGCGCTGGACGGCGGGCTGGAGGTCCAGCAGCGGCATGCGGAAGGGCAGCTCAGCCACGAAGGCCCTGCCGACCACGACACACAGCAGCAGGACACCGGCCGCCCGCTGCAACGCAGCCCCGGTGAGTCGGGGGAAGGCGGCGTCGTCGGGCCGGGCGTGGGCGGCGGCGATGGTCATGGTCGGCTCTCGCCCCACTCCAGCAGCGCGATGGTCATCAGGATGATGAGCACCTGGGCGAAGATGAGCACCGCGCCGGTCGCGTCGGCCACGTGAGGCAGCAGCGAGGCCGAGATCGCCGTGCAGGCCGTGCACAGGTAGATCGTCCCCACGGCTGCCCGGACCTTCATCCCACGTCGCAGCAGGCGGTGGCTGAAGTGGTGACGGTCGCCCACCATCGGGCTGCGCCCTTCGCGGATGCGCAGGAGGATCACGCTGGCGGCGTCGTACAGCGGCACGGCCATCAGGACCACGGGCACGAAGATGCCGTAGAGGTAGTAGGTCCGCCCCGGCGGCACGTAGGTCGTCAGGCAACTGGTCACGGCCAGGAAGTACCCGAGGATCATGCTGCCGGCGTCGCCCATGAACGTGCGGGCCGGATGGAAGTTGTAGGGCAGAAAGCCCAGTTGCGCCCCCAGCAGCAGGCACAGCCAGGCCGAGACGAACACCTGGCCGATGCTGGCCGCGGCCGCCAGCAGCGCCGCGGCGCAGATCGCGCCCACCCCGGCGGCCAGGCCGTCCATATTGTCCATGAAGTTGAAGGCGTTGGTCACCGCCACCAGCCACAGGATCGACGCGGCCGTGCTCACGCTCCCGCCCATGGCCGTCAGGATGCGAACCTTGGCGAAGACCACCACGCCCACCGCCACCAGCACCTGGGCGAGGAGCTTGAGCCACGGCGAGAGGTTCCTGCGGTCGTCGATCAGCCCCACCACGTGCAGCACCAGCGCCCCGGCCAGGATGCCTAGCGCCTGCGGCGCCTTGGCGGCCGCTCCGGAGATGTGCTCGGCGAACTCCTTCGGCAGCCACGCCGGCCCACCGGTCCGCGCCCAGACGCTCGCCACGGCCAGTGCCAGCAGGCTCGGCAGCAGGATCGCGAAGAAGATCGCGCAGCCGCCCAGCAGCGGCACGGGACCGGCGTGGGCCTTGTGGCGGCCGGGGGTGTCCAACATGCCCCACCGCACGGCCAGGCGCTGCGTCACGGGCGTGGCCAGGGCCGACAGCACAAACGCCACCGCGACGCTGACCAGAATGACGTAGAGCATCATGATCGACCCTCGGCGGCGAGCTGCTCGCGAAGGCAACGGCGCACCGCAGTCAGGAACGGATGATACCGCCCGGAGGCGTAGTCCGGGAACGTCCAGGGCAGCTTCTCCCAGGCGCCCTTGCGATACATCAGCGTCACCTCGGCGAACACCCCGCTCCCGAGGTAGATGCGGTGAGAGAAGTCCTTCATGCTCGCCAGGACCAGCTTGGCCGAGTCAATGTAGCCGGGGTCCAGGTTGATCGGCCGGGGCGGGCCGCCTTCATCGCCTCGGGCGAAGTCGCGCTCCAGGGCGTGGGTGGCCAACTTGGCATCGACCAGCTTCTCGGGAGAAACGAGCCGCTCAAAGCCCAGGAACCGCCGATAGAGCGGGCTGCCCATCGCGCGATCGTAGTAGTGCGTGAAGTCGAAGTCCATCACGTCGCTGGAGGAGTCCGCCGGACCGAACGCCTCTTCCATCGCGCCGGCCGCCTCATCGAACAGCTCCGGGAGGGCGGAGATCATCCCGCAGATGAGCTTGACCCTCGCCGGCTCGCTCGCCTCGGCCATGGATGGGATTGTCCTGTGCCGCCCCCGCGACTGTCAACGCACCGCCGCACCCCTGCGCGGCGGGAGCGGCGCCAAGTCACCCCGCCAGCGTGTCCATCACCTCGTCGGGCATGTCGAAGTTCGCGTAGACGTTCTGGACGTCCTCGTGCTCCTCCATCGCCTCCATCAGGGCCAGGACCTGCTTGGCCGCGTCGCCGGTGACGGGAACGGTGCGGGTGGGCATCATGGCGACCCGGCCGGAGAGCGTGGGGATATTCCGCTCGGCCAGGGCGGCCTTGACCTTGCCAAAGGCCGCCGGCTGGCAGGTGATCTGGAAGGCGTCGCCCTGGTTCTCCACGTCGTCGGCCCCGGTTTCCAGGGCCAGTTCCATCAGGGTGTCCTCCTCGGCCGCGTCGCAGGAGACCACCAGCGCCCCGGCCGGCTGGAACATCCAGGCCACGCAGTTGGTCGACCCGAGCTGCCCGCCGTGCTGCTCGAAGATCCGCCGCATCTGGGGCGCGGTGCGGTTGCGGTTGTTCGTGAGGCACTCCACGAGGAACGCCACGCCGCCAGGCCCGTAGCCCTCGTAGATGACCGATTCGTAGTTCTCCGCGCCCAGCTCACCGGTGCCCTTCTTGATGGCCTTGTCGATCGTGTCGTTGGGCATGTTGGCGGCCTTGGCCTCGTCGATGGCGTAACGGAGGGAGAGGTTTTCCTCGGGGTTGCCGCCGCCGACCTTGGCCGCGACGATGATCCGCCGCGCGAGCTTGCCCCACTCTCTCCCTCGGCGGGCGTCGATGGCCGACTTGGTCCGCTTGATCTTGGCCCAGTGTGAATGTCCCGCCATGGTGACCTCTCCGTGCTCGCAGCAGCCCCCGAGGCGCTAAGGCTGCCCCTCGCCCTCGACCCCCTCACCCAGCGGGGCCACGGCCGGGGTCAGCCCGGTCCGGGCGGCCTGAATCTTGCCCGGGGTCTCGGCCAGGATCCGCCGGACCTCCCTGCCGGGCGACTTGTCGCGCCGCGCGTGCCCGATGGCCTGGGCCCACAACTCCGCGGCGCGATCCGTCCAGCCCAGGCGGTAGAACACGTCGCCCGCGTGGTCGTAGCTGACCGCGCAGGTGGGCCAAACCGCCTTGTCCCCCTCCAGCAGCCGTTCGAACACCAGCCCGGCTGCGGAGAGCTTGCCCCGCTTGTAGAGCACCCAGCCCAGCGAGTCGAGGAAGTCCTTCAGGTCACCATGCTCGATGAGGGCCTTGCGGATCAGGCCCTCGGCCTGCTCCAGGTGGATGCCTTTGTCCGCGTAGACGTAGCCGAGGTTGTTGCAGATGCCCGCGTCGGTGCTCGCCAGGGCGTGCGCCTGCTCCAGGGCCGCCAGCGACTCGGCGTCACGGCCCAGTTCGGACAGGACGGTCGCCTGAATGTTGCGCAGGCTGGCGTTATCCGGGTCGGCCTGGAGATAGGCAGTGAGGCGATCCAGGGCCTGGGTGGTCTGGCCCGTCATCAGCAGCAACTGCACGGCCGCCTCGCGGCACCAGGACCTGCTTGCCGCCAGTTCGTCAGCCGTAGCCGGCCTGCGAACGGGCAGCGCCCCAACGCCCCGCGTTGTCGGTTGGCTCGTCGCAGCGCTGGTGGTGGCTGAGGACGGCACCGAAGCAGACGAGGTCTGCGTAGCGTTGGGCGTGCGGGTCGAGGCCGAGGGCGGCTGTGTAACCGCCGCGGCGCGCGAGGACGCCGCCTCCTGCCGTGGCTGCGTGGTCGCTGCCGGCTGGGTGGTCCGCCGGACGGAGCCCAGCCGCGCCAGCCAACCGTCCACCAACTTTAGCGCTCGCTCGTGCTGTCCGGCCTCGATGAGCGCCGCCACCGCGATCCGGCGCGGCGCCAAGTCGCCCGGACGCCGCCCGATCCAGCCCCGGGCATATCGCAAGGCCGGGTCCAGCCGGCCAGCCCGAACCAGCAGCAGCATCTTGGTCTCGGCCAGGGCGTCCTGATGCACGTCGGTGCGGCGGATCCACTCATCCAGCAGGTCCTGGGAGTGCTGGTAGCGCTTGGCCTCGGCCATCGCCTCGACCAAGACCAGCTTCAGCGCCACGTCTCCGTCGTCGCGCGTCCACGTTTGAGCCAGGTCCACGGCCTGGTCGACTTTGCCCTCCAGGCACAGCCGCTTCACTCGCAGTGCCTGAAGCCGGACCCGCGCCTCGCGCGGGGGGCTGGCGGCGAGCAGTTCGTCGATCAGCCGCTGCGCCGCAGCGAAGTCGTGCAGCTTCTCGTAGATGCCCAGCAGTTGCAGGCGGCAGGAGTCCTGGAACTTCCGGTCGGTGGAGGTCTCCAGCCACTGGCGCAGGTGCGCGGCGGCGTCGGTGAGGCGATCCTGCTCCACCAGCACGCCCACCAGCATCTGCCGGGCCTGGAAGTCCTGCTGAAGCGCGGGGTTTCCCTCCAGGATGGCCTGGGCCGCGGCGCGGTCACCGGATTGGATCAGCTCGAGGGCATATCCCTTGGCCAGCTCCGCCAAGCCGGGGTACTGGGCGTAAAGCTCGCTCAGCACGGCGGCGGATTGGCCATGCGCCCCGCTCCGGGAGAGCAGCTCCGCCAGCAGGCGCCGAGCGGGCAGGCTGTCGGGCTGATCCACCAGGACCTCGCCGATCTGGATCAACCAGTCGTCGAACTGCCGCCGGGTGACCACGCCCGCCGCCGACCCGGCCGCCAGACGCACGGTGAGCAGCCGCACCGCGGGGTCGTCACCGGCCTGGCGCTGAAGCTCGCCGAGCACGCGCGCGCCCTCCTCGGCCTTGCCGGTCAGGACGAGCAGCTCGACGAGCATCGCCTGGCCCGCGCGGCTGTCGGGACAGGCCCGCAGCAGCCGCACCGTCGCGGCCCGGGCCTGATCCACCCGCCCCATCGCCACGCACAGGTCAAAGAGCTTCCGGTATGCGTCTTCGTCGTCCGGTTGGAGCTTGACCAACTCCTCCAAGGTCTGCACGGCGCGGTCGGCCAGGCCCAGGCGGCTGTAGGCCTCGGCCAGCAGCTCCACCGCCGGCGCGAACCCGTCGTAGCGCTGGGTGGAGGCCTCCAGGGCCTGGGCCGCCGCGGTGAGGTGGCCCTGGGCCAGATGGCTCTTGCCGGCCAGGTACAGGGCGTAGTAGCGGACGCGCTGGTCCGATTCGGCCAGCTTCTCCACGCGCGCCACCAGCCGATCCACCTGATCGAACCGTCCGGCGTCCAGGTGCATCTGGGCCGCGGCCTCGTAGGCGGGCAGGAACCGCCCGTCGTCGTCGACGGAGGCCTGGTACTGCTCGGCGGCCAGGGCAGGATGGCCTCGAATCGCCGCCAGCTCCCCGGCCAGGTAGTGCAGCGGGCCCGTGAGGTCGGAGGTCTCGGCGGCGGCGTCGCGCGCAATCCGCTCCTCCAGGCCCTCGGGCAGGAGCTTCTGGTCCGCCATGCCCTCCAGCGAGGCCACGACGGGATCGACGGCCTCATCGTTGGCCGCCAGCAGCGTCGCCAGTTGCCGCACGGCGGCGGGCGCGTCGCCTGCCCGGGCATGACTCTCGGCCACGAAGCAGCCGACCCCCACGTCGTGAGGACGGGTCTCCAAGGCCGAGCTGAGGATCTCCCGCGCGTCGGCCTCGGCCCGGAACTCGCGGGCGGCCTTGGCCAGCGCCACGGCCAGCGCCCCGACGTCCACAGCGCTCTGCCGTCCAGCCCGCCACAGGCGCACGGGCAAGGCCGGGTCCTTGGCGGCCTGGCACAGGCGGGTGGCGAATTCGGGCAGTTGCCCTTGGGCGGTGGGTTCTGTGGCCAGGTCGAGCAGCATCGCCTCGGCGGCGGTGAAGTCCTTGGCCTCTAGGAGGGCCCCAAGCAGCAGCTCCGCCGCATGCATGTCCGTCCGGTCGCGGGCATAGGCCTGCTGGAGGAGATGACGGGCTTCGGCATGCCGGCCAAGCCGCGAGAGCAGCTCCCCGCGCCGCGCGAGCAGCCGGCCAGACTGCACCACCAGCGGCCGAAGGCGCGGCCGGGGCGTGTAGTTCCGCCCATATTGGTTGATCGCGTCGCCCAGTTGGGCGTAGCACTCCTCGGCGGCGGTCAGGTAGCCGGTCTGAGCCAGCAAGTCCGCCAGACTCAGCATCACCTCGGCGGTGAGGCCGTCTTCGGGGGTCGCGCCGGTGCAGTGCAGTGCCCGCCGCAAGGCCAGCAGGGCCTCCTCCGTGCGGCCGGCGGCGGCCTCCAGTTGACCCACCAGGAGTTGCAGGAGCAAGTCGTCGCCGGTGGTCTGCTCGGCCCGGCGGAGGCATTCCAGCGCCTGGGTCTGGTCACCCAGGCCCAGGTAGGCCAAGCCCAGGTCCTTGGCGATGCGCCCTTGGTCGCCGGCCTGGGCCGCCGCGTCGTGAAGCAGGCCGACTGCCCCTTGGAAGTCACCGCGGCTGATGCGGCGCTCGGCGTCGATCACGAGCCGCTCGGTCTCCGCGGGCAGCGGACTGGCAAGGGCGCTGGCCGGCCGGGTGGCCGGCGGGGCCAGTTCCTTGAGGCGCAGGCGTTCCATGGCGGCCGTCTCGCCGCGAGAGGGGCGCGTGGCCGTCGGGCCTAACTCACTCGGCG
>JALHTV010000124.1 GCA_022866005.1 Phycisphaerae bacterium | reverse complement strand
TATTGATCGCCGACGAGGTAGCCACGGGCTTCTGCCGGACGGGGAAGCTGTTCGCCTGCGAGCACGAAGGCGTCACGCCTGATCTGATGTGCCTGGGCAAGGGCCTGACCGGCGGCTACCTGCCCGTGGCCGCGACGCTGGCCACGCAGGAGGTCTTCGACGCCTTCCTGGGCGAGCCGGGTGAGGGCAAGACGTTCTATCACGGCCACACGTTTACCGGGAATGCCCTGGGCTGTGCGGCGGCCGTGGCGAGCGTCGATCTGATCTTCTCCAGCGGCCTGCTGGACCTCCTGCCTGCCAAGGTCGAGCTTGTCCGCCACCGCCTGGCCGACTTGGCGGGGCACGCTCACGTCGGCGACATCCGCCAGTGCGGGCTGTTGGTGGGCATCGACCTGGTCGCCGACCGCCGGCGCCGCCGCCCATTCGACCCGGGCCTGCTCGTCGCCGCGCGGGTCTGTCGCCACGCGCGGCGGCGCGGCATCCTCATCCGGCCGCTGGGCGACGTGGTGGTGCTCATGCCCGCCCCGGCCATGGACACGCCCACTTTAGAAAGGTTGCTGGACGGTGTCATCGCCTCGATCCACGAGTTCACCTACCCCACCGTTTGACTTCGACGTGTCGGGGTATCCGCCGCTGCCGCGGCTGGCGGGGCTGCTCGTCACCGGCACGGACACCGAGGTCGGCAAGACGCTGATCGCCGGGGCGATCGCCCGCTCGTTGCGCCGCCGCGGCCGAAGCGTGGAGGTCTTCAAACCCGTGGCCACCGGCTGCCGCCACGCGCGCGAGGGACTCATCAGCGCGGACGCGGAGTTCCTGGCGGTCTGCGCCGACAGCAGGCGGACGCTGGCGGAGATCACACCCGTCCGCTACGCGGCGGCGCTGGCCCCCAACGTGGCCGCCGCGCGCGAGCATCGGCCGGTGGACCTGGCAGCGGTCTTCGAGGCCTACCGCCGCCTGGCGGGGGCCGCCGAGGCCGTGATCGTCGAGGGCGTCGGCGGGCTGCTGTGCCCGATCACCGACGACTTCTGGGGGGTGCACCTGGCCCGCTTGTTAGCCCTGCCGGTGGTGATCGTCGCGCGGGCGGGACTGGGCACGATCAACCACACGCTCCTGACGCTGCACGCGGCGCGCTCCGCGGGCCTGGAAGTCGCCGGCGTGATCGTCAACCGCTACCGCCTGGAGCTGGCCGCCGCCCGAGAGCTCACCGACCCCGCCCAGCCCTACACCCGCGGCGACGCCGACCTGGCCATCCACACCAACCCCGCCCAGATCGCCGACCGCGGGCGGGCGGCGGTTCTGGCCATCGTGCCGGAGGAGGACGCCAGCAGCGTCGAGCGGGCCACCATCGGGGAGAACACCCAGTTCGCCATCGACCAGGTGGACTGGGAACGGATCCTTCACCTGACGTGATGGCAAGTCCGCAGAGGTTCGCCAGCCGCGATTCCGCACCCGTTGGGGCCTTCGGCTGGCGCTAGTCCGCCACGGGCCTGTGCTCTCCGGCGGGCTCACCGGTGGCGACGGCCGAGCGGGAGGTCGAAGCTTCCTCCTGCGGTGGCGGGGCGCGGAAGTAGCGGCTGATCACGTCCATCGCCGGTTTGTCGCAGGGGACGTAGGAGGTGTCCTTCCTGGGATCGGTGATCTGGCCGGGGTAGCTGCGCCATTCCCAGATGAGGTAGCCCGCCACGGCCGGCTCGGAGGCCCAGGTGCGGAAGAACGCCTCGAAGCAGTTGGCCTGGGCCTGGGGGTCGGGTGAGTCCACCGAGCGGTAGTAGTCCCAGGGGTACTTGGCGCAGGTCACTTGGTTCGGCCAGCCCACCTCGGTGAACAGGATGGGCCGGTTCACCTGCTTCTGCCACTCGAGGATCTGCTTCTTGATCGGCTCCCAACTGGCCACGAGGTCGGCCACGGTGGGCTTGGTCTTGTCGCCCAGGTCGTGGTAGGTGGTCATGCCGATGATGTCCAGGACGTCCCAGAAGGTCACGGGCTTGTAGTGGTCCCAGTTGGCCGAGTAGCCCAGCCGCCCGTGATAGGCCTTGCGGACGCGGGCGATGAGGTCTCTCCAGCGATCGGTGTCGATCTCGGTGCTCACCAGCTCCGAGCCGACCATGTACACCTCCGCGCCGGCGGCCTCCGCCAGCCAGGCGTAGTGCATGACGTAGTTCTCGTAGTCCTCCCACCAATCGGTCCAGTTGGTCGGGGCGATCTTGCCGCGCCACTCATCCTGGCGGGGGTTCTCCAGCAGGATGATGGGCATGAGCACTACGCGCAACCCCCGGCTGTGGGCGTAGTGGATGACGCTGACCAGCCGCTCATCGGTGGGTGTTTTGCGCAGGTCCAGGAAGATGCTGGTGGAGGCGCAGTTCTCCTGGTGGGCAGCCACGACCAAGGCGACCGTGTTAGCCCCGGCGGCGGCGATCTCATCGACATACTGCTCCCAGGGGTGGTCCTCGCGGCCGGTGTGAAGCTGGAGGCAGGCCCCGCGGAACTCCCCGGCCGCCGACGGCTTGATGGTCGTGTCGTCGTTGGCGACGAGCTGCTCCTCACCGCTGTGCAGCATCCGCAGGGCGGCCAGGCCCGCGGCCGCCGCCACGCAGATCAGCAGAACTGCCACCTTGTCTCTACGCATGCACTGCTCTCCTGGGCCCGCCCGCCGCGGCGGGTCCGTCTGCCCACGGGGGTCCCGGAAGACCGCCCGGGCTTCGCCTTGAACGGGCCCTAGCCTTCACGTATAATAACCGCATTGCCGCACGTCCAGATGCACTTGGCACTCATTTCTTGTTGGATAAGGAGTCTTTCCATGGCACTGAACCGTCCTGTTACACCCGCCGGACCCAATGCCTACCCCCCCAAGCCCCCGTCCAAGCTGCCCGTCGAGGAAGAGCCGATCGCCTTGGTGGAAGAGCACGAGCCGATCACGATCGAATCCCGGTCGCCCGGGGACTCCGGCGTCGTCAGGAGCATCCGGCCTATGGGTGCCGCTTCGGGCTCGGCCGTGCGGGCGATCAAGAGCTCGCTGGAAATGGACAAGCGCACCCAGTACAAGCGCAAACCGGTCAACACCGGCCAAGGCGCCATCCGGTGCCGCGTGTTCCACTGCAAGATCTCCGAATCGCCCATACAGCACATGGAGAGCCAGATCAACACCTGGCTGGACGACGAGGACATCGAC
>JALHTV010000123.1 GCA_022866005.1 Phycisphaerae bacterium | reverse complement strand
GGCCACCGGCCTGGCGAATGTGGAATTTCGTGAGGGGCACATCGAGAACCTGCCCGTGGAAGACGGCTCGGTGGACGTGGTGATCTCCAATTGCGTGATCAACCTTTCGCCCGACAAGCCGGCGGTCTTCCGAGAGGTCCACCGTGTGCTGAAGCCTGGTGGGCGGATGATCGTCGCCGACTTGGTGCTGAACCGCCCGCTGCCGCCTCGGTTTAAGGACGACGCCGATCTCTACGTCGCCTGCATCGCCGGGGCGGCCCTGCGAGAGGATTACCTCCAAGCCATCCGCGATGGGGGGTTTGCCCGCGTCGACCTCCTCGCGGAGCGCACCTACCGAGCGGCCGACGCCGGCAGCGACCCCATCACAAGCAAGGCGGGTAAGCATCTGGAGGGAATCGCCTCGAGCATCACCGTGCTGGCGATGAAATAGTGGCGGCGGAGGGGGGGCTACTCCACGATCTCCAGCAGTCGCTCAGCCAGGGCGATGTGGCGCTGCTTGTCGCGGTGAAGCTCCTCCACCTGCCGGCGGAGCACGGGGTCGGTCAGCCGACTGGACAGGTCGGCGTACAGGCGCTCGGCCTGGCGCTCCTTGTCCAGCAGGGCAAGGAACTGCTCGCGGAGCATGGCCTGCTCAAGCATCCCCGGCGCTCCTGCCCCTCTTGAATCGCCGGGCCAGCAGCTCCACCATCGCGCGGTGGGCCTCGGTGTCGTGGCGCAGGGCCTGGAGGATGGCGTAGACCTCCGCCCGCTGCTCGTCGTCGAAGCACTCGGCGTGCTTGATCTCGTCCGCCGTCTGCGTCAGCGCGCTCGCGAGCTGATGCTCGATCCCAGCCAGGGTGGAGACCTCCGGAGACGACTCGATATGGGCACTGGCCGTGTCCACAGTCCCATCCGCCTTAGTAAGAAGTGCCGGCATCCGTGCCACTCGTTCATTATCCATCCCGGCGGCCGGGAACTCAAGATAAATCGGCCTTTTGGCCCCTGAAACTCGCCCCAAAATGGCCCCTCCGGCGGGCCTGGGGGGGCTTTGACACGGGCGGCCGGCGGGGTCGGGGAACTGCCCGGGACAGGATTTGAACCTGCATGGGCCATAGGCCCACCAGCCCCTCAAGCTGGCGCGTCTGCCAGTTCCGCCACCCGGGCCAGGCTGCACCCCTCACGCTATCCCCCGCCGCGACCCAAGTCAAGCGAACCGGGACATCCCGCGGCCATGCCGCGGGCTTCTAAACCCCCCACGCGCCGATTGGGAAGCCCGCCGCACCGCGGCGGGGTACCCGCGCTAACCCTCGGCGAGGAGTTTGCGGAGGTCGCGGGTGGCCTTGGAGCGGATGCCCTCGCCCTTGCCCGTGGAGCGGGTCTTCTGGAGCTTGGCGATCAGCCGGTCGATCTCGCGCTCGTCAATGGGCAGGGTCACGGGCTTGTCTTTGTACCCGGCCAGGTACATCGCGTTGGACAGCTCCAGCTCCTCCAGGCTGTCCTCGCCCGTGGCTACCAGGGGCTCGCCGCGGAGGATGTGGCGGGCGAAGGCGCGGATGACCTCGATGTGCTGGCCGCCCTTATTGGTCGAGAAGTCCTCTTCGGTCCACACGGCGTCGTTCTTGACCTTCTCGTCGGCCAGCTTGGTGATACTCCCCATCGTGAAGTCCCTCAGGCCGTGCTGGAGGCGGCCGATCCGCAGCTTGTGGCCTTCGGCGATGAGCGTGGCCTTGTCGCCGCAGACCATGAACTGCTCCATGCCGGGCAGCTCCCCGGTGGTCGCGTAGATGTAGCCCACCTTGCCGCCGCCGTAGTCGCACAGGAAGTTGGCGGTGTCTTCCACCTCGATGTTGTGGATCCGCGTGTCGAGCAGTCCGATGACGCGCCGGGGCAGCCCGGCGATCCAGACAAACAGGTCCAGGTGGTGGGGGCCCTGGTTGATGAGCACCCCGCCGCCCTCCCCGTCCCAGGTGCCGCGCCAGGCGCCGCTGTCATAGTAGGCCTGCGTGCGGAACCAGTTGGAGCAGATCATCGAGACGCGGAAGACCTCGCCGATCTCACCGCTGGCGACCAGGTGCTTGATGCGTTGCATGATCGGCCGCGTGCGGTGCTGGAGCATGCCCGCCAGCACCACGCCGCGCTTGCGGCACTCTTCGATCGCCGCCTTGGCCGGCCCGACCGTCGAGGCCAGGGGCTTGTCGCACATGACGTGCAACCCCGCGCGGGCGGCGCGGATGACCAGCGGCGCGTGCCAGTAGTGCGGCGTGGCGATGATGACCGCGTCCACCAGGCCGGACTCGAACAGCTTCTGCGGGTCGCGGAAGCTGGCTACCGAGTACGCCGCCTTGGCCGCCTGGGCCTTGTCCTTGTTGCGGTCGCACACGGCCGACAGGCGGAACTCCGGGCTGGCGTCCTTGACGATATGCTTGCAGTGGAACTCGCCGATGACCCCTATCCCCACCACGCCGATCCGCACCTTGTCCATGCCGTGCTCCTGTCTGCACCGGTCTGCTTGTGTCCGAAAAGCCCCGGCATGATACCCCGGCGGGGGACGATGCTTAAGGGGAAAACCCCCGCCCGCAGCCGTTGCGTGGCGGGCTGGGGGGCGGCTATAGTGCGCTCATGCAGCGGGTGCGGGTGAAGATCGAAGGGTTGCGCGATCCCGCGACGGCGGTGAAGATCGCCCAGATGGGCGCCGACGCCATCGGGCTGGTCTTCGCCGAGTCGCCGCGGTGGGTCAGCCCCGAGCAGGCGCGAGCGATCGTGGACGCCCTGCCGCCATGGGTGGCGGCGGTGGGCGTGTTCGTCGACGCCGACGCCACGGCCATCAACCGCGTCGTGGATCGTACGCGGATCGGCTACGTGCAGCTCCACGGGGACGAGCCGCCGCAGATCGTCTCGCAGATCTCCGCCCCGTGCATCAAGGCCTTCCGCGTGCGCGACGAGGGGTGGCTGGCGGAGGTGCGGGCGTGGCTGGAGGAGTTGGGCGGCCGCAGCAACCTGGCCGCGGAATTGCTGGACGCCTACAGCCCGGCGGCTCGCGGGGGCACCGGGGAGCGGATCAACTGGTCGATGGTGGCCGAGGCCCGCGCGGCCGGGGCGTTGGCGGGGCTGGACCCGATCATCCTGGCCGGGGGGCTGGATGCTAACAACGTCGGATCGGCCATCGACTCGGTCAAGCCCTGGGCGGTGGACGTGGCCAGCGGGGTGGAAGACCCCAAGGCCCCGGGCGTCAAGGACCTAAAGAAGGTGGAAGACTTCATCCGTGCCACCCGCGAGGGCGACGAACTGCACAGCGAGTTCTGGACCTAATCGGAACCGTCGCCGGTCGCCAGTCGCCAGTACCCAGGAAATCCGTCCTGCTCTGTCTTTCTGGCTACCGGCTGCCGGGGACTATCTCGTTGGGCTACCAGGTGTATTCGACGGTGTAGGTGACCTTAGTCTCGCCGTCGGGGGGCACCTGAACGTCCCAGGCCACGTTGAAGGCGTCGAGCTTGGTGTATTCGTGGCTGGCGGCGGTGATGTTCCAGGTGTTCCAGCGGTACAGGGGCTCCTTGATCCGGACGGTGACGACCTCTTTCTTGTGGTTCCGCAGGACGATCTCGATGGACTCCTTCATCCAGCCGCGGTTCACGTCGATGTTGAACTCCGTCTGCCTGCGCTCGCCCACGATGTCGAAGGCGTTGCCGATCTGGAGCGAAAGCTCCTCGTCCTTGGGCGTGTGGTCGATCTGCTCCTCGCCGATGAATTCCAGGGCCTTGTCCTCGGGGTCCTGCTTATAGACGCGGACCTTGCCCGCCGGCAGGGGGATGCCCAGCTTGTTCTCTTCGCTGTTCTTGAACTCGATGAAGATGTTGACCTTCTTGGGGCTTTCCACGCCGTAGCTGCGATCGGTGTACCGGCCGCCTGGGTGCCAGCGGAAGTTCCCCATCGGGTTGTAGAGGAAACGCTTCTCGATCTTCACGCCGGCAGCGGGGGCGAACATCTCCAGTTGCTTGACCTCGTTGTCGGCCACCGTGGAAGGCCGCGGCAGCGTGTACATGTGGTACTCAAAGAAGGCCTTTTCCGCCATGGGCGCCGCCTCCGCGGGGGCGGCCCTGGCCAACTCCTCCCGGTACAGCACCCTTCGCTCGATGATCTTCCGCACGTCGCCGGCGATGAACTTCAGCCGCGCGTCGCGATAGGTCTTGCCGGAGTTGTTCTCCACGCTCACCCACCCCGACAGGTCCCCCGCGGTGTCATCGGGGTTCAGCACCAGCACGTACTCGGCATGCCACGTCATGCCGCCGGTCTGGTAGGCCACCTCGGCCAGGTGCCGGCCGGGCTTCTCCGTGTGCACCAGCCACACCAGCGTGGGCTTGGTGATCAGGCCCTCCGGCAAATCCTTGAAGCGGATGTCCCGGACGTTCTCCGGCCGCTGGACCATCGCCAGCCCTTCCTGGCGCTGGAGGACGAGCTGCTGGGCGTCGAAGCTCAGCAGCGTGCCGGAGTAGGTCGTCTCACCGCAGACGACCTCGATGGGCATGTCGATGTACTTCTGGAGCAGCTTGTCCGCCGAGACGAGGTCGTACTGGTAGTTCTGCTCCAGCAGCTTGGCCGCGGGGTCGGTCAGGCTCTTGAAGTGGACGGTGGTGGCGTCGATCTCTCGGGCGACGTCCTGGAACTGGACCCGCCCGCCAGCGGCGATGTCCAGGCTGCGGACCTCGCGCACGACGGCAAAGCCCCCGTTGTAGACGGTCACCGCCACGCCTTCAGTTTCTTGTCCGGCCGCCGGCCACACGGCCGCGGCCAGGCAGGCGACGACAGCGATCCATTTCGTGCTCGCAGCGTTCATAACTGTTCTCCTTATGGTCGAAGGCTCGTTGGCTTAGACGCCCGAGGCGAGCCGGGGTTCGGTGCCTTCGGGCTACCTGTGATTGTCGCCTCCCAGAGATAAGGTTTGCAATCCTCGGCCCAGACGGGCAGAATGATCGCCCCGTCCGGCGGGATGATCAGGTGAAGGACAACCCATGGCACTGAAGCGCGGCCACTACGACGTGAAGAACCTCCGACTGGCCAAAGAGGGCAAGCGGCGGATCCTCTGGGCCGACCACGACATGCCCGTCCTGGCCGCCGTCCGCGAGCGGTTCGCCAAGGCTAAGCCCCTGGCCGGCCGGCGGATGAGCGCCTGCCTGCACGTCACGGCCGAGACGGCCAACCTCTGCCGCACCCTGGCCGCGGGCGGGGCCGACCTGGTGTTGTGCGCCTCCAACCCCCTCAGCACGCAGGACGACGTGGCCGCCAGCCTGGTGGCCGATTTCGGCATTCGCACCTACGCCATCAAGGGCGAGGACCCCCGGACGACCTACTATCGGCACCTCGAGGCGGCCTGCCGCCATCGGCCGTCGGTGACCATGGATGACGGGGCGGACCTCGTCAACGCCCTGCACGGTAAGCTCGCCGCCTTTGCCGGGGACCTGGTCGGCTCGATGGAGGAGACCACCACCGGCGTCATCCGCCTGCGCGCGATGGCCGCCGCGGGCGTGCTGAAGTTCCCGGTCATCGCCGTCAACGACGCGGCCACCAAGCACCTGTTCGACAACCGCTACGGCACCGGGCAGAGCACCATCGACGGCATCATCCGCGCCACCGACCTGCTGCTGGCCGGCAAGACCGTGGTCGTGGCGGGGTATGGTGACTGCGGGCGCGGCGTGTCGGGGAGGGCTCACGGGGCCGGGGCGAACGTCGTCATTACCGAGGTGGACCCCATCCGCGCGCTGGAGGCGGCGATGGACGGCTTCCGCGTGATGCCCATGCGCCAGGCTGCCAAGATCGGCGACCTGTTCATCACCGTCACCGGCGACATCCACGTCATCGACGATGAGCACTTTGTCCTCATGAAGGACGGGGCCATCGTCTGCAACAGCGGGCACTTTGACTGCGAGCTGAACCTCCCGGCCCTGGCCAAGCGCGCCCGCAAGGTCCGCTGCGGCGTGCGGGGGGGCGTGGACGAGTACGTGCTAGCCGGCGGCAAGCGGATCTTCGTCCTGGCCCAGGGACGGCTGGTCAACTTGGCCTGCGCCGAGGGCCACCCCGCCAGCGTGATGGACATGTCGTTCGCCACCCAGGCGCTGACCACCGAGTACGTCCTCGGCAACGCCGGCAAGCTCAGCAACACCGTGCATGCGGTGCCCGCGGAGGTCGAGGACTGGGTCGCGACGCGGAAGCTGGCGAGCATGGGCATGCGCATCGACGCGCTCACGGCCGAGCAGAGCAAGTACCTCCACTCCTTCGAGATGGGCACCTAGCCGGCCAGGGCAGGTTTATCGGGGTGGAAGGGAACCCGCCTGGGCCAAACCCCGTAGAAACAGGGGTGGTCGGACCTCATCAGCCGCCCGATCGTCCAACGGCGAGGCCGTGGACTCCCCGCCGGGAGCTTTTTTGCGGCCTGGGCGGGGCCGATCTTGCGGCGGAGTTTGACAGACTCATCGGGCACGGATAGGCTAGCATCGTCGCGGCCGGCGGCTGCGGCTTGGGAACTCTCTGGTATGGCGCGTTCTGTGGGCACGGTGACTGCGTTGGCGTGCGTGGGCTGGCTGGTGGGGGTATGTCTGGCGCAGACCGAGCCGGTGAGTACCGCACCCCAGGACCTGGAGCTGACCACACTCTCGGGCCAACTGACGGATGCCTCGCGTTCGCCCAAGACCAAGCTGGAAGCGGCCAGCATGTGGCTGGCCCGCGACGAGCCGCGGGCGATGGAGATCCTGCTGGGCCTGCTGGGGGCTAACGACAATCCCAGCGCGCAGGTCGCCATCGCCGAAGCGATCGCCACCTCTCCGGCCGAGCACCCCAACTTCATCGATCCGCTGCTGACCCTCTTACGCCAGGGCGACGCGTCAGTCCGCGCCCCGGCCGGGCGAGCGCTGGTGCGGCAGCGGAATTCCGGTGCGACCGAGAAGCTCATCGCCTTGGCCAAAGATGCCTCCGCCGACGGCGCGCTGCGGGCCGACCTGATCACGGCCCTGTCGGCCGCCCCGGACAAGCGCACCGTCGAGGCCATGGTGGGCCTGCTGGAGGACCCCGCCGGGGCAGTGCGGTCCGCGGCGGCCGAGTCGCTAGCCAAGCTGACCAACATCCGCGCCTTCGGTGACGATGCGGCCCAGTGGAAGCAGTGGTGGAAGGCCAACAAGGACAAGGACCGCTCCGCCTGGCTGGTGGACCTGGCCGACAGTCTGGCCCGGGCCAAGGCCGCCCTGGAGGCCGACAACGCGCGCCTCCGCGAGCGCCTGACGCGGACGATCAGCGAGTTGTACGACGCCACGGCCGTCACCCAGCGCGAGGCCATGCTGGCGGGCCTGCTGAAAGACCCCCTGCCGGACGTGCGCCTCATCGCCCTGCGGCTGGTGGACCGTCGCATCGCCTCCAATGAGCTGGTCGCGCCCGAGGTCGGCACCGCCGTCCGCGAGCTGCTGGCCGATGCTGACGCCCGCGTCCGCCAGCAGGCCGCGATCCTGACCGCGGGCCTCGCGGGCAGCGACGCGATATCGGCGCTGCTGGGCCGGCTGGCCGTGGAAGACTCTCCGCAGGTCCGCGAGGCGTTGCTGACGGCCCTGGGCCAGCTCCGCCAGCCCGAGGCGCTGCCGGCCGTGCTGGCCGAGATCAATTCGCGACACGAGAACGTCTCCGCCGCCGCCGCGGGCGCCGTGGCCCGCATCGCCTCCAGGGTCCCCCTCGATGAGGCGCAGCGAAGGGGGGCATCCGAGGCGATCGTGCTGCGCTACAAGGCCATCGATCCCTCCGCCGGTGAGGGTCTGGCCCTGCGCGAGGCGCTGCTGTCGGCCATGGGCGTGGTGGGCGAGGAATCCTTCATGCCCGTGCTTGCCGATGCGCTGAAGGACCCCTCGGCCAAGGTGCGCCTGGCGGCGGTGGGGGCGCTGGCCAGGGTGGGCAAGGCCGCCGCGGCCCCGGCCCTGGCGGCCCTGACGGCGGACGGTGATCGCGGTGTGCGTCAGGCCGCCATCGTGGCGCTGGGGTCGGTGGGCGGCAAAGAGCACCTCCCGACCATCCTGAACCTGACCAACCCGGCCGTCGAGGCCGATGCCATGGTCCGCCAGCAGGCCTGGGACGTGGCCATGAAGCTGCTGGCCGAGGCCGACGAGGAGACGCTCGCGGCCGTGGCCGACAGTCTGGCCGCGCGCGACGACGCCGCGGCGGAGCGGATCCAGATCCTTCAGATGCGGGTGGACCGCCTCAAGGCGCGCCGCAGCGAGCGCCTGCCGCAGGCGCAGCGCCGGCTGGGCGCGGCCTTGATGCAGGCGCAGCGCCCCGCCGAGGCGGCCGTGCAGCTTGGAGAGGCCCGCGCCGCTTACGCCGCCGCCGGCGCCCCCGAAGCGCGAGCGCTCTGGGAGGCTTGGGTGGACGCGCTGCTGGCGGCCGACGATCCGGCGTGCGTGACCGCCATGGCCGAGCAGTCCGACGGCCAAGCCCTCAGCGCCGCCCTGCGGAAACTCACCGGCCACTTGAGCGCGCTGGATGCCCAGCAGAAGCACCTGACGGTCGTCCTGCTGGCGACCGAGGCGTTGGAGCGCTTGACCGGCCGCCTCTCCGCGGCGCAGCGCAGGACGCTGCGGCAGATGGCCGAGCAGGCCGAGGCCAAGCAGGCAGCCCTGGACGCCCAGAAGGTCGCGACCTTGGCGCCGCTGCTGGCGGGTGACGATGAGGACGCCCGCAAGGCCGCCGAGGAGCTTGTGGCGATGTCCACGCGGGCGATCCCCCCGCTGCTGGCGGAGCTGCGCAAGGCCGTCGCGGGCGACGCGGCCAACTCCAAGGTCGAGATCGCCATCGTCGACGTCCTCCGCCAGATCTCCCCGAAGCTCACCGGCTACGACCCCTCGGCCTCAGCCAAGGCCAAGCTGGAACTCATCGACACCTGGTCGGCCCGCTGACCTCTCCCGCGCGCAGCGATGCCTTTGACAAGCACGCACCTCGGGCGGACAATGCCGGACATTCCACGGGCAGGGCGACTATGGCCAGATGGTGCATCGGAATCGACCTGGGCGGGACGTTCATCAAGTTCGGCCTGCTGGACGAGAACCGGCAGCCCGGCGGCACGCTTCAACTGCCCACGCCGCGCGGCGGGGCCGAGGGCATCATTGCCCAGATGGTCGAAGGCGCGCGGGCGCTGATGGCCCAGACCGCCCTCCGGCGGGAGGACTTGGTCGCGGTGGGCATCGGCGCTCCCGGGCCGGCGGATCTGAAGCGCGGGGTCATCCTGGCCATGCCCAACATCCCGGGCGTGGCCGACGTCCCGCTTGCCCGTCGCGTGGGCGAGGCGATCGGCGCGCCCGCCTGCCTGGAGAACGACGCCAACGCCGCGGCCTACGGGGAGTTCTGCTGCGGCTGCGGGGTGGGCAGCAGGAGCTTGGTGCTGCTGACGCTCGGTACCGGCGTCGGCAGCGGGGTGATTGTGGAAGGCCAGGTCCTCCACGGTAGCCACGATGTCGGTGGCGAGTTCGGGCACATGATCGTCCAGCCGGACGGCGACTCGTGTCCCTGCGGGCAGCGGGGTTGTCTGGAACGGTACTGCTCGGCCGCGGCGCTGGGCCGCCGGGCCAGGCAGGCGATCGAGGCCGGCCGGTCCAGCGCGCTGGTGGAAGTGCTGCGGCGCAAGGGCGACTTGGACGCCAAAGACGTGGAAGTCGCCCGCAAGGCCGGCGACGCTCTGGCCGCGGAGGTGTGGGAGGCCGGGGCGCATTACCTGGCCGTCGCCTGCGTGAACATCTGCCGCATCCTGGACCCTGACCTGATCGTCCTGGCCGGGGGGCTCGCCGGCGCGGGGGAGGACCTGCGGACGCCGGTTCGCGAGCATTTCGGCCGGCTGCACTGGTCGCTCACTGCCCCGCGGACGCGGATTGAGCTGTCGGCCCTGGGCGAGCAGGCCGGGGTGATCGGGGCGGCGGCGGTGGCCTGGCGGGCCTCCCGCCAAAGCTAACCTCTCCTGCTCACCAATCCCGCAGCCGACAATCTCCGATAAACCTATTGCCGCGTTCTTGCGCGGCGGCCAAGATACCAAGGCGACAGACTGATGAAGCACTACCAACCCAACTTTGACGAGTTCTGCCAGTTGGCCCGGGGGGGCAACACGATCCCCGTCTACCGCCAGCTCCTGGCTGACTCGCTCACGCCGGCGATGGCCTACAGGCGTCTGGCCAATCCGGCCGGCTTCGCCCCGGCCAAGAACGCCTTCCTGCTGGAGAGCATCGTCGGCGGGGAGCGGACGGCGCGGTTCTCGTTCGCCTCGGCCGACCCGGAGGCCACCTTCACCGTCCGCGGGCGGCAGGTCACGACGGCCCGCACCGGGCAGAAGCCCGCGACGGTCACCAGCGACGACCCCCTGGCGGAACTGGCCAAGATGCTCCAGCCCTACAAGGCGGTGCACGTCAGCGATCTGCCGCGCTTTACCGGCGGCGTGGTGGGCTATGCGGCCTACGACATGATTCGCTACTACGAGAAGCTGGGCGACGGCCCCCCCGATGACCGGAACCTGCCGGAGCTGTCCTTCGGGCTGTACCGGACGATGGTGATCTTCGACCACGCCTACCAGACCATCAAGGTCGTGGCCAACGCCTACGTGACCGGTGATCCGGGCCAGGCCTACGCCGAGGCGACCGGCGCCATCGAGCGGGTCATCGCGCGCCTGCGCGAAGGTGACGGCCAGCCGGCCACCGAGATCAACCAGGTCGGCCTGCCCCAAAAACCCTTCCAGAGCAACTTCACCCCCCAGCGCTACGTGGAGGTGGTTGAGGCCTGCAAGGAGTACATCCGCGCCGGGGACATCTTCCAGGTGGTCCCGTCCCAGCGGCTGACCGTGCAGACGACCGCCGGGGCGTTCGACATCTATCGCGCCCTGCGCGTGGTGAACCCCTCCCCGTTCATGTTCCTGCTGAACACGCCGGAACTGACGCTGGTGGGCAGCTCGCCGGAGATTCTCTGCCGCGTGGAGGACGGGGAGGTGACCAATCGCCCGCTGGCCGGGACGCGCCGCCGCGGAACGACCGACCAGGAGGACAAGGCGCTCGAGCAGGAACTGCTAGCCGATGCCAAGGAGCGCGCCGAGCACATCATGCTGGTGGACCTGGCCCGCAACGACGTCGGGCGCGTCGCCGAGCCGGGCACGATCCGCCTGGCCGACGTGATGACCGTGGAGCGCTACAGCCACGTGATGCACATCGTCTCCGACGTCAAGGGCCGCCTGGCCAAGGGCCAGACCGCCTTCGACGCGCTGCGGGCGGCCTTGCCGGTGGGCACGGTGTCCGGCGCGCCCAAGATCCGCGCGATGGAGATCATCGACGAGTTCGAGCCCACCCGCCGCGGCCCCTACGCCGGGGCGGTGGGCTACGTGGACTTCTCCGGCAACATGGATACCTGCATCGCCCTGCGGACGATGGTGATCACCGGCGGGGTGGTCTACATCCAGGCCGGCGGCGGCATCGTGGCCGACTCGGTGCCCCAGACGGAGTATCAGGAGACCCTCAACAAGGCCAAGGCGCTGCTGCGGGCCATCGAGATCGCCGAGAGCGGCCTGGGGGAGTAGTCCTCGGGCGGGGGAGGGTGCGCTACGGACCGGGGGGAGTCTTTGATACCTGCGGCGGACTCAGTCGCCCCAGCCAGGCCGTCGTCTCCCACAGCACAATCGCCGCGGTGATGCCGACCAGGTTGGCCAACCAGTCCGCTACGTCCGGTGTCCGATGCACCAGGGCCTGGGTCGTTTCATCTACTACCCCGTAGACGGCCAAGACCATCAGGACCGTGAGCAGACGGCGCCGCGCGCGGGACCCATAGGCCGCCAGCGAGAGCCAGAACAGACTGGCCAGCCCGAAATAGCCCACCACGTGCAGCGTCTTGTCGCTGACGTGGATGCCGCTTAATTCCGGTTCCGGTATGTGCGTCGCGACGGCCGCGATCACCCACGCGCCGACGCACGTGAGCAACACCGCACGCCGGGCGAAGTAAAGCAGTGTCATGATCTGTCGCGCCATCAGGACGCCCCTCCCGAAGGCTGCGGCGCGGCGCCCGGGTCGGCCGCGGTCGGCTCCAGCGACTCCACCGCAGGCGACGGGGGAAACACCACGGCCAGGAACTCATCCGCCAACTGCTGGTAGTCCTGCGCGCCGTGAGAAGACGGTTCGTAGTCAAAGATGGTCTTGCCGTACGACGGGCACTCGGCCAGCTTCACGTTGCGGCGGATGACCGTCTCGAAGATCCGCGCCTGGGCCCACGGCGTCGACCCGCCGTGCGCGGCCGCCAGGAATTGCCGCAGGTCGGCGACCACCTCGGCGGAGAGTCGGGCCTTGGATTCATACAGGCACAGGATCGCCCCCAAGACCTTCAGGTCCGGGTTGATCCGGTGCTGCACCAGCGAGACCGTCTCCAGGAGCTTGCCCAGGCCTTGAAGGGCCAGGAAGTGCGGCTGAAGGGGGATGATCACGTCGTCGGCCGCAGACAGGGCGTTGAGGGTGAGCAACCCCAAGCTCGGCGGGCAGTCGATCAGCGTCAGTTCCGCCGGCGGCCTGGCCGCTCGCAGGCGGTCGCGGAGGATCTGCTCCCTTCCGACCGTGCCGACCAGTTCCACCTCTGCTGCGGCCAGGTCGATAACCGCTGGCGCCAGCCAGAGATGCTCGCCGAGGCGCACGATGGCCGCCGCCAGGTGGGTGTCGCTGGTCAGCACGTTGTACATGCTCACGGGTCGGCTGCCCGGCTCGACGCCCAGGTGCAGCGTGAGGTGGCTCTGGGGATCGAGGTCGACCAGCAAGGTGTCGTGCCCGCGCGCGGCCAGGGCCGCTCCGAGATTCGCGACGGTGGTAGTCTTGGCCACGCCGCCTTTCTGGTTGATCACGGCGATCGTACGCACGGGTGGCATTATAGGGGCGCCGCAGGCGGGAGCAAGGGGCGCAAAACGCAGCGGGCGCCGCCGTGGCGTTGGCGCCCGCTACTCGTTCGTTTGCCTCTTGCCCCCAGGGGGCCAGAGGACCCGCTGAATTCCCTCAGCGGTTTACTACTTGGATTTCTTGGCCTTTCTCCTTCGTCCAGCTTTCTTCTTTGCCTTCTTCTTGGCCATTGTGTCACCTCCTCTCAGGTGATCTCAAAGGCATCAGACGTTGATGGAGATAACTTCTTGTTGTGTTTTTACTCCGTCAGCAATGACTCGTGCAAGAGTCGTCAAACATTTTCTCGACATTTTTTTCGAGAGGGATTTACCCTTTTCTGCGCGACCTCTGCGCGCGGCGCCACATTGGCCTGAGGAACACATCGACGAGAACGCATGTGTTCCTTGTTGGGCCGCGCCGGATCCTGCTCGCTCCTCCGATTCGCGCGCCGCGCCGCGCAGGAAAGCGCGGCAGCGCGCTAGCGATCTCGGAGCTTCCCTCGACGGCTTCGTGACGGCGGGCGCGGCCCGGATCGGCAGCTCACACCTGCCCCGTGCACCCTGCGGCGCGGGTTCGATACACCCCCGCGCCTTCGGCCCAAGGGGTGTTGACTGGCCGGTGCGAATGGACTACAGTGACGCAGCCTTGTGGCCGGCCGGAAGCGGCCAGGCCGCGGTGGGGGCGGAGTTTGCGTCGCCGGGGGCGCGCCGCGTCGGTGCGCCTGGTCGCGACGGACCAAGACGTGGAGTTCAAGACAGTTATGCCGGATCGGACGGACAACCAGGCCCCTGCGACCCCCCAAGCGACCGACCCCCAGCAGCCAAGCCCCACCCTGCCCGACAACGCCGTGGACGTGCAGGACGCCGGCACGCTGAAGAAGAAGATCACCATCACTGTCGCCCGTGCCCGCATCGACGCCAAGTACGACGAGATGTTCGGCGAGCTGGGGCGGAGCGCCCAGGTGCCGGGGTTCCGCATCGGCCGGGTGCCTCGCCGGCTGATCGAGAAGCGCTTCGGCAAGGAGGTCGCCGAGGACGTCCGCAACGCGATGATCGCGGAGGCCGTCGCGCCCGCGATCGAAAAGGCGGGCCTCAAGACGCTCGGCGAGCCGGAGATCGACCTGGAAGCGATCGCCTTGCCCGACCAGGGGGACCTGTCGTTCAGCTTCGAGGTCGAGGTGATGCCCGAGTTCGACCTGCCCGCGATGGAGGGCATCGACGTCCGCAAGCCCAAGCTCGCGATGACCGACCAGCGCGTGGAGGAGTACCTCCAGCAGATCCGCCTCAGCCGCGCGCACCACGAGCAAACCGACAAATCCGCCGCCGAGGGTGACGTGGTCCTGGCTGGGGCGAGGATCGGCGGCGAGGGCCTAACGCCCCTGGATCGCCACGGGCTGACGCTGCGCGTGGCGCCCGGGCAGATCGAGGGCCTGCCCCTGGTGGACCTAGGCAAGGCGCTGGTGGGCAGCAAGGCCGGCAGCACGGTGACGCTCACCGTCCAGGCCGGCGACGCCCACCCCAACAAGGACTGGGCCGGCAAGACGCTCACCGTCACGCTGACCGTCTCGCAGGTCCGTCGGCGGGTCCTGCCGGAAGTGGACCAGGCGTTCGCCGCGTCGATGGGCTTCCAGACGCTGGCCGAGTTCCGTGGCCACATCCGCCAGCGCCTGGCCCACCGCCTGGAGGCCGAGACCCGCCAGTCCATGCGGGACCAGGTCTGCAAGTACCTGCTGGACCACACCGAGGTCGGCCTGCCGGAAGGCGCCACGGCCCGCGCGACTGGGCGCCTGTTGCAGCGGCGGGTGGTGGACCTGATGTACCGCGGCGTCTCGGCCGAGCAGATTCAGGAGCACCTCACCGAACTCCAGGCCGGCGCCAGCGAGCAGGCCAAGGAGCGGGTGAAGCTGTCGTTCATCCTGGCCAAGATTGCCGAGCAGCAGGAGGTCGGGGTCGAGGAGGGCGAGGTGAACGCCGCCATCGCGCAGCTCGCCGTCGAGCAGAACCGCCGACCCGATCGGCTGCGGCAGGAGCTGGCGCAGGACGGGACGCTGTCGGCCTTGGAGGACTCGCTGCGGGAAAACAAGGTCTTGGACAATCTCCTGGCCAAGGCCAAGATCGTCGAGGTCGCCCCGGGCGAAGAAAAGCCGGCGGCCAAGCCGCCCAAGGCCGAGGCCAAGAAGCCCAAGGCCGAGGGCAAGAAGCCCAAGGCAGCCAAACCGCCGAAGAAGCCCTCGGCCCGCCCCTCGGCCAAGAAGACCCCCAAGGCAGACCGCGGCAAGGACAAGGGCAAGGCCCGAGGCAAGAAGTAATCGCTCCCCGCGGGGCCGCAGGCCCTGCGTCGGGCGCAAGACGACGGGATGCACCAGGCATCTCAGGAGCAGGCAACATGGCATTACCCAGGAGACCGCGCGTAGCGGCGTATCGCGAATACACCGCCCGGCGCGAGATGACGCTGGAGGAGCGGCTGGCGGACGAGCGGATCGTCTTCCTGTGGGGGGAGATCACGTCCAACTCCGCCGGCGGGCTCATCATGCGGTTGCTGGAGCTTCAGGACAAGCAGCGCGACCGCGAAATCAACCTGTACATCAACTCCCCCGGCGGCATGGTGGACGACACGTTGGCCGTCTACGACACGATGCAGTTCCTCACCTGCGACGTGGCCACCTTCTGCGTCGGCCAAGCCGCCAGCGGCGCCGCGGTCATCCTGGCCGCGGGGACCAAGGGCAAGCGCTACGCCCTGCCCCACAGCAAGATCATGATCCACCAGCCCTGGGGCGGCGTGACCGGTCAGGCCAGCGACATCGCCATCCAGGCCGAGGAGGTCCTCAAGTCCAAGCGGGTGTTCAACGAGCTGCTGGCCAAGCACACCGGCAGGGACGTGGCGCTCATCGAGGCCGAGACCGAGCGCGACCGCTACCTCACCCCCGCCGAGGCGAAGGAGTACGGCATTGTGGATGAAATCCTGGAACGGGCCGAGAAGAAGAAGTAGCCTGCCAGGTGAAGGACACGCCCCATGACGCACAACCAGCACCTGGTGCCCATCGTCATCGAAAAGACCGGCCGCGGGGAGCGCAGCTACGACATTTACAGCCGACTGCTGCGGGACCGCATCGTCTTCGTCGGCGGGCAGATCGACGACGACATGGCCAACCTGGTCATCGCGCAGTTGCTGTTCCTCAGCAACGAGGACACCGAAGCGGAGATCCACATCTACATCAACTCCCCCGGCGGCGCCGTGTCGGCGGGGCTGGCGGTCTTTGACACCATGCGGTTCATCCGTCCTCCCGTGGCGACGTATTGCGTGGGCATGGCCGCGTCGATGGCGGCCCTGCTGCTGGTGGGCGGGACGAGGGGCAAGCGGTTCATCCTGCCCAACAGCCGCGTGCTGATCCACCAGCCGCTGATCCACGGCGTGCTGACCGGACCCGCTACCGAACTGGACATCGAGGCCCGCGAGATCATCCGCCTGCGCAAGCGGATCTACGAGATCCTCTCCCAGAGCACGGGGCAGACCGTGGAGCAGATCGAGCGCGACTGCGACCGCAACAAGTGGCTGGAAGCCACCCAGGCCGTCGAGTACGGCTGCGTGGACCAGATCCTGGAGCGCATCCCCCAGGTGTCCGGCGCTGGCAAGACCAAGGACAAAGACATCAAAGACAAGGACGCGGTGGAATGAAGCGAGTGACCTTGCAGATGGTGGCGATGATCGTGCTGGGGGTCTGCACCGGCGGCTGTGAGCCCACCGTCAGCACGGAGAAGTTCGACCGGCTCAACCAGCAGTGGATCGACTCCCAGCGGGAGAGCCGCGATCTCACCCGCCGCTACCAGGAGCTCGAAGAAACCGTCGGCCGCCAGAACGAGCAGATCGCCATCCTCCAGAACCTGGGCGACAAGCGCCTGGAGAAGCTCTTCTACGTGACGAGCCTGGAGATGGGCCGGCGCAGCGGCGGCGTGGACAAGGTCGGCCAGGACGGCGATGACGCGGTGATCGTGTACTTGCAGCCCGTCGACGCCGACGGCCACGTCATCAAGGCCGCCGGCGACGTGACCGTCCAGCTCTACGACCTGGCCAACCCGCCGGCGGAGAACCTGATCGGCGAGTTCCACTGGCCGGTGGAGGAGATGGGCAAGACTTGGGCGGGCGGATTCCTCGGCAGCTCCCACTTCTCGTTGCTGTGCCCCTGGCCCGCCGGCCCGCCGGCCCATAACCAGATCACTGTCCGCGCCACCTTCACCGACTACCTGACCGGAAAAACCTTCACGGCCCAGAAGATTGTCTCGGTGCACCTGCCGGGCGCCGCGCCCACGCCCGCCCCACCTGCTCCGGAGAGTGAGCCGGCCTCCGCGCCGACGCCCGCCTCCCCCGCTACGCAAAGCCAGCCGGCCTCCGCACCGAGCAGCGAACAGGCCAACTAGCCCTCCCCCTCCCCGGGCGACAGACGCCTGCCCATCCTCGGCAGCAGTCTGCCCGTCCTGCGCGCGCGGCTCCCCCTGCGGTGCGCACGGAGCGCCTGGGGGTTCTCGGCGATGTCGGTGGTCCGCCGCCTGCCGGCCAGTGTGTCGGCGATGCGGATTCGGGACTGGCGGGCATAGTCCTCCGACAGCTCGATGCCCAGGTAATGCCGCCCCAGCCTGGCGGCTACCACGCAGGTGGTTCCTGACCCGCTGAACGGGTCCAGCACCAGGTCCCCGACCTTCGAACAGGCCAGGACGATCCGCTCCAGGACCTTCTCGGGCATCTGGCAGGGGTGCCACGCCGCCCGCTCGTGAAACGTCCCGCAGACGCGCGAGAAGCTCCAGACGTCGTCCGGTAGCTTGCCGGCGGGGTTGGCGCGGCGGTCGGCGTAGGTGGTCTGGCGGGCGGAGGGAATCCGCACGGAGGCGTCGCTGAACGTGAAGGCCTTGGGATCGGCCGTCCAGTAAAACAGGTGCGTGTGCGAACGGGCGAACTTGCGCTGCGTGTTCTGGCCGAAGGTGTAATGCCAGATCACCCAGTTCCGCAGGCACAGTCCCAGCTCGCGGCCAATGAGGCGGACCTCGGCGGCGTAATCGTCACCGATCGCCACCCACAAGCTCCCAGTCGGCTTGAGCACCCGCTTGCAGGCGATCATCCACTGGCGCGTCCAGGTGCGGTACTCGTCGTACTTGCGGCGGTCTTCGTAGAGGTCGTACTTGTAGCCGATGTTGAAGGGGGGATCGGCGAAGATCAAATCCGCGAGCGCTTCGGACTGGGCGTTGAGCCAGGCGACGCAGTCGCCCGTGATGACGGTGTCCACGCAGTCCATTGCCCTGGCTCGACGGTCTCTATCGACGTCCGCCATGCCGTGCCTCCCTGCGTGCCAACGACCGGCCTCGGGACTGTTGTAACCCCGCGATCAGCCGGGCGCAAGTGGTTTTGTCTCGGCGGTTCCGGCGCTCGGGGCGCTGGTTGCAGGCTCTTCGCCGGCGGCCGGCTTGGTGGCGGCCTGGACGGTGCCGCGGATGGCCACGCCCTCGGCCAGCTTGTCCATCAAGGCCGCGGCACTGGCGGGCCGGGCGTTGATGCAGACCAGCACCAGCGCCAGGCATCGCGGCGGCTTGTCGGCCTGGGCCGGTGCGAGCATGACCGACCGCTGGACGATCACCACATTGTTCGGCTCAGCCAGGCCGACCTCCCCGGGGCGGCCTGCCGCGCTCGTGGCGGGTGTGGTGCTTGCCGTCGGCTCGGGGGCCTCGCTTCGGCTGAGCTCAGCGTCGAAGCCGGCCGAGGCGGGCTGCGAGGTCACCGCACCCGCAGGCACCGAGGACGCCTGGGGCAGCCGTTGCTCGATCACCAGTTGACACGCCTCGGCGGAACCCAACCGAGCCGGTTCTTGCGAGATCACCTTCGCCTCCATGCCCTGGTCTGCTGCGGCCTGCGTAGCGGCCTGGATGCACTGCTGGGCGTGTTGCTGGGGCGTCGCGACCTCGGCCGTCTCGGCCCCCAGCACGCAGGCGATCACGGTGGGCTCACCGCCCAGGGCGTAGTCCGTCTGCGCCAGGCTGATGCCGGCCTCGCTGGTCTCGGCAAACCAGCCGTGCGGCACTCGCAGCGCGATCAGCCCGTCGGGCGCCTCCAGCACCCGGCTAGACATTTTGAGGGGGATGTCGATCGGCCGGACGACCGTCATCAACCGGACCGACTTGACCACCTCGCCGAGTGCGGGCAGGACCTCGGCCTTGCGGTCGGCGGCGGCCTCCACGGTGATCACATACTCCAGCCGCCCCTGACGGCCGACCAGGTCGCGGCAGAAGACCACCGACGCGGCCACGGTCTCGTCCCCGCGGAAGGTGTAGGAGATCAATCGCGCCGCCCCAGGCAGGTCGGCCACCTTCATGGGCGCCTTGGACAGCACTTGGAGGTTGCGCACGGCCAGGTTCTGCTGCTGCGCGGCGGCCATCTGGTCGGCTAATTCCTCGGCGGAGATGTTCGGATCCTCCAGCGGGAAGGCCGCCACGCTCACGGCCTGGACGGGCAGGTCCTTGTCGGTGAGGATCGCTCGGGCGATGTCGAAGGGTTGCTGGACCGTCTGGCTTTGGTAGCCGGCCGGGAAGGCCAGGACTAGCCCCGCGTGGGGGAAGTCCACCGACTCGCCCATCGCCATCTCGGCCCGGCCGACGTCAGCCGTCGCCGCTAGCACCGCCGCGATCACCCACACCGCCGCTTTGGTCGAAGTCCTCATGGAAGCTCCCGTCATCCCGCGCCGCGCTTCGGCCACGCTCCGCATCGAACCTGCCCACCTGCCTCCGCCGCGGCGCCGTCGGTGCGGCATTCTACCATATCCGGAGTTTCACGGATGCGCAGGAACGCTGCGCGCCCAGAAGCTCATAGCGTCTTGGCCAGGTCGGCCGCCTGGGCCTTGGCGGCGGCGAGGGCCTTAGCGGCGGCGTCTTCACCGGCCAGGGTCGGCTCGACGATCACCGTGCGGATGTCCGTGAAGCCGATGAACCGCAGGAGGCCCTCCAGGTAGGGCTTCTGCATG
>JALHTV010000122.1 GCA_022866005.1 Phycisphaerae bacterium | reverse complement strand
CACGTTCACGCCGGGTTGTCGAGCTTGGCGAAGTGCTCCCGAATAAAGCCCAGCGACTTGCGCCGGCCTCGCAGTTCGGCGATCTGGTCCAGCCGGCGAAAAGCCGACTGGTCATAGAGCCTGTGGCCGCCGTCGGTCCAACGGCTCTCGCGGATCAGTCCCATCGTGGTGTAGTTGTGGATGGTCTGGCGGCTGACACCGGAGTAGTCCACCACCTCACCGATGCGGTAGAGCTTGGGGGGTCTTTGCCGTTGCGGCGCCGTGGCCGCGCCGCTTGCGGAACGGACCCGGCCCGGCGCGAAGGGCGAGGACGTGGTGGCGGAGCCAGCGCCGCCTCGAGACCGGCCGGCCCACCGCAGCCGCTGCGGTCCCGGAGCGGAGGAGGACGCCTCTGGATGTGAGTCAACACTCATCGTTCAGGCGAGTTGCTGTATCAAGCCCTCATCTTAGCTTTACGATTTATAAAACGTATAAGGCACCCGTGGCCCTGTCAAGCGGCCGGGCGAGGATTTCGCAAAAAAAAGTTGCCTCCCACCCCCTGCCCCCAGCCGACCGCTCCAACCCGCCCCGGCCCAGGTCACCCCCTGGGCTCCCAAGCCTCCCCCAGACCAGCCGGCTGGCCCCAGGGCACTCCAACCGCCTTTCCTGGCCTCCGGGCAAGGGCTTTGACACCCCCCTGGCCCGGGGATATCCTCCCCCCCATGACCGCCAAGCCCCCCACCGTCGCCGGCCCCGGGTGGCCGAGGGAGGCCCAGGTCACGGGATCGCAGCCATGATCGCCAGGATCACAGGGCGTTTGGAGCAGGTTGGCTCCGGTGCGGCGCTGCTTGATGGCGGCGGCGGGCTGAGCTACGAGGTGCTGGTCCCGGCCTTCGACGTCGAGCGCCTCAGCCGCCGCCTCGGCCAGGAGGTCCTGCTACACACGGTGCACTTCGTCGAGGGCAACCCGTCCCACGGTGTCCAGACGCCGCGCCTGGTGGGCTTCCTCACCGAGACCGACCGGGAGTTCTTCCGCATCTTCACCACCGTCAAGGGCATCGGCGTGCGCAAGGCGTTGCGGGCGCTGGTGCGTCCGGTGGGTGAGGTGGCTGCGGCCATCCAGGCCAAGGACACCAAGTTCCTGGTGGCGCTCCCGGAGATCGGCCGGCGGACCGCGGAGCTGATCATTGCCGAGCTTCACGGCAAGGTGGAGAAGTTCGCCGGGCCAGCCCTGCCCGCGGCCGCCCCGGCGCTGCTGGGTCCCGCGGCTGAGGCGCTGGCGGTGCTCGTGCAGCTTGGCGAGCGCCGGGCCGAGGCCAGCGTCCTGGTCGAGCGCGTCCTGGCCGTCGTAGGCGATTCGGCCACCCCCGAAGCGATCATCCAACACGTCTACCGGCTCAAGGCTGGAGGAGTGTAGCGGCGGATGGCAAGGGAGAAGATCATTTCCGCCGAGAGCGCCAGCCTGGAGGAGGAGCAATTCAACTCCGTCCTGCGGCCGACGAGCCTGGATGAGTGCATCGGGATGCCTGAGGTGCTGGAGAAGCTGCGCATCTCCATCACAGCCGCCCGCGGGCGCAGTGAGCCGATGGAACACGTCTTGCTCCACGGCCCGCCGGGGCTGGGCAAGACGACGCTGGCCTACGTGATCGCCCACGAGATGGGCAGCCACATCAAGGTCACCTCCGGGCCCGCGCTCACCCGGCCGGGCGACCTCATCGGCATCCTGACCAACCTGGAGCCGCGCGACGTGCTGTTCATCGACGAGATCCACCGCCTCAGCCCGGTGGTCGAGGAGATCCTGTATCCGGCGCTCGAGGATTTCCAGATCGACATCATGATCGGCGAGGGACCTGCCGCGCGCAGCGTCAAGCTCGACCTCCCGCCCTTCACGCTGGTGGGCGCCACGACGCGCGCCGGAATGCTGACGAACCCGCTGCGCGACCGCTTCGGCATCGTCGCCCGGCTGGAGTTCTACAGTCCGGCGGAATTGACCAGGATCGTCACGCGCTCGGCCGGGCTCCTCAAGATCGCGATCGACCCGCAGGGCGCGCTGGAGATCGCGCGCCGCTCGCGCGGCACGCCGCGGATCGTCAACCGGCTCCTGCGGCGCGTGCGCGACTTCGCCGAAGTGCGCGCAGACGGTGCGATCACTCGCACCGTCGCCGACGATGCGCTCGCGATGCTCGACGTGGATGCCGCCGGGCTCGATGTGATGGACCGCAAGCTGCTGCGCACCGTGCTCGACAAGTTCGCCGGCGGGCCCGTCGGGGTGGATAACCTCGCCGCCGCCATCGGCGAGGAGCGGGACACGATCGAGGACGTGCTGGAGCCGTTCCTCATCCAGCAGGGCTTCCTGCAGCGCACCTCCCGCGGCAGGGTGGCCACCGCGCTTTCGTACCGGCATTTCGGGCTTACCCCGCCTGTCCCCGGCGCTGCCGTCGACCTCTT
>JALHTV010000121.1 GCA_022866005.1 Phycisphaerae bacterium | reverse complement strand
CGGACCCCAGTGCCGATCAGAAATTGGCAATCGACAATCCTCCTTCGCCCGTACGGGCTTCGGAGGACAAGTCGTCAATGGCTGTTCTCGGCGCGGAGGGCGAGGAGATCCTTCATCACGTTGTGGCAGTTGCCGCGCCAGGCGGTGGTGCCGAAGCAATCGTGGAGCTGGCGGTAGAGGACGTAGAGCCGCTCGTACACCGCGTGGGCGGCCGGGTCGGGTTTGTAGACCTTGGCCCTCAGGCCCGTCATGGCGGTCTGGGCGACGGCGAAGGTATCGTAGCCGCCAGCCGTTGAGCCCGCGACCACGGCCGCGGCGATGGCGGCGCCTAGCGCGCAGGTCTGGCCTGAGCGGCTGATCTTCATCGGGCGCCCGGTCACGTCGGCGTAGATCTGCATCACCAGCGGATTCTTCTCGGCGATGCCGCCGCAGTTGACCACCTGCTCGACCTTCACGCCGTACTCCTCGAAGCGGTTGATGATGACCATCGCCCCAAAGGCCGTCGACTCGATCAGCGCCCGGTAGATCTCGCCGGGGGTGGTGTAGAGCGTCTGGCCCAGGAGCAGTCCGGTGAGGCGCTGGTCGACCAGGATGGTGCGGTTGCCGTTGTTCCAGTCCAGCGCGAGCAACCCGGACTGGCCCGGCCGGAGCTTTCCCGCGGCGCGTGTCAGCGCCTCGTGCGAGCCGAGCCTGGCCCCGCCGGGCTGGACGTAGTTGACGAACCAGTTAAAGA
This sequence comes from Phycisphaerae bacterium, assembly GCA_022866005.1. Taxonomy (GTDB): domain Bacteria; phylum Planctomycetota; class Phycisphaerae; order SM23-33; family SM23-33; genus JALHTV01. Next base: position 9,064 of record JALHTV010000121.1, on the reverse strand, counting down.
TGTCTCCCACGGCCGACTGGCCCGCCTCCAGCCCGAAGTACCCCGGCAGGATGCTCCCGTTGACGATCCCGCACAGCCCGGGGATGTCGGCCAGGGGTTTTTCGGCTTCGGCCGGGGCGACCATCATGTCGCAGGTGCTGGTGCCGATGATCTTGACCAGCGTGCCCGGGGCGATGCCCGCGCCTACCCCGCCCAGGTGCGCATCGAACGCCCCCACGGCCACGGGAATGTCTTTGGGCAGGCCGGTGCGCTTCGCCCAGCCGGGCGTGAGGCGGCCGGCAATCTCCTGGATCGTGTGCGCCTGGGGCGCCAGGCGCCGTCGCAGCTCCACCAGGGCCGGGTCCAGGCTGCCGAGGAACTCCTCGTCGGGGTAGCCGCCCCAGGTGTCGTTGTACATGGCCTTGTGCCCGGCCGCGCAGACGCCGACCTTGAATCGGCCCGGGGTCTCGTTACCGGTGAGCATGGCCGGAATCCAGTCGGCGATCTCCACCCAGGTGTAGGCGGCGCGGAAGACCTCCGCGCTGGTCCGCAGGCAGTGGAGGATCTTGCTGAAGAACCATTCGGAGGAGTACCGCCCGCCGCACTTGGCCAGGTAGTGCGGACGCATCTGCTGGGCGAGGGCGGTGATCTCCTCCGCCTCGGCGACGCCCGTGTGGTCCTTCCACAGCCAGGCCATCGCGGCGGGGTTCTTGGCGAAGCGCTTGTCGAAGGCCAGCGGACGGCCGCTGGCGTCCACCGGCAGGGGGGTCGAGCCGGTCGTGTCCACGCCGATGCCGATGACGTCCGCCGTGCGGAACCGCTTGACCGCCCGCCGCGCCCTGGATAGGGCCGATCGAATGCTCTGCTCGGTGCCGGTGACGTAGTCCGCGGGGTGCTGCCGCGCCAGGTGCGGGTCGCGCGTGAGGATCACGCCCTCTTTTCCGTGGCGGTACGGCCAGACGGCGGTGGCGACCTCCTTGCCGTTGGCGACGTCGACGATCAGCGTGCGGACGGTGTTCGTGCCGAAGTCCAGTCCGATGACGTACCGGGCCATGGGTGCTCCCTTCTGGTTTCTCCAGACTGCCGCAAAAGTATCGGCAACGGGAGGCATGATAGGCAGCCCCGCGCGGGGGTTCAACAGGATAGGGACCCGGCAGAAGGCCGCAGGCAATAGGCCTTTGGAAACCCGGCCTTTGAGATGGAGCATTGAGCGTTGCCGCCCAGGTGCGGCCCGGGGGAATTTGCTTTACAGGGTTCTGATGCGTTACTATCATTTCGCGTTTTGTTTCACCTTGTCGGGCCTATACACGCAAGCCATGCAGACCCCTGACGCAAATGACCAAGGTTCGTGCGGTTCCAGCTGCCAAAGCTGCTGGGCCAGGCTGGGGCTGATCCCCCCCGAGGGGCTGACGGGCTGGCGGTTGGTGCTGGCGGCGGCGGGGGCGTTCTTCTCGCCTTTGCTCCAGGCCATCCTGGGCGCGGTGCTGCTGCCGCTGGTGTGGCACTCGCCCCACAGCCGGACCGTCGGTGCCCTGGGCGGGCTGGCGCTGGGATTGGTGGACTCGGTGTTTCTGGTGTGGTGCATCAAAGGAGCGGGCAACCGGCGCGCATGAGTACCCTCACGAAATCGTCCGGGCCGGGCACGTTCGGTCGGGGCGTCCATCCGCCGTACCGCAAGGCGATGGCGGCCGACCTGGCCATTGAAGTGCTGCCCCCGCCGTCGCAGGTGCTGATCCCGCTGCTGCAACACCTGGGCGCGCCCTGCGAGGCGGCCGTCGCGGCCAAGCAGGAAGTCGCCCTGGGAGACGTCGTCGGGGAGGCGAAGGCGTTCGTCTCGGCCCCGGTCCACGCGACGGTGGCGGGGACGGTCGGGATGGCCGCGATGACCACGCTGCCCAATGGCCGGCACGTGCGGGCCATTCCCATCAAGGCCGCCGAGCAGCAGCTCAGGGGCCCGGCCTTGTGGGAGGAGCTGTTCGGCGGCGACTGGCCCAAGAGCGGTCTGGACCGCCAGGACCCCAAGCAGATCGTCGAGGCCGTCCGGGCGGCCGGTGTGGTGGGCATGGGCGGGGCCGGCTTCCCCACGCACGTCAAGCTGGCGCGCAACGAGAAGCGCCCGGTGGACACGCTGCTGGTCAACGGGTGCGAGTGCGAGCCGTACCTGACGGCCGATTACCGGCTGATGCTCCAGGCGCCCGGCCCGATCATCTCCGGGGCGCTGCTGGCTGCCGCGGCGGCCGGGGCGGGGCGGATCGTCCTGGCCGTCGAGGACAACAAACCCCTGGCCATCGACACGATGCGCCGCGCCGCTAACGGGAGCGGCATCGAAATCATCTCCGTCCGCACCAAGTATCCCCAGGGCGGCGAGCGCCAGGTAGTCCCGGCGGTGCTGGGCCGGGAGGTGCCCACCGGCGGGCTGCCGCTGGACGTGGGCGTGGTGGTGCTGAACGTCGCCACGGCCACCGCCGTCGCGCGGGCGGTGCTGCACGGCAAGCCCTTGACCCACCGCGTGGTGACGGTCTCGGGGGAGGGCGTCGTGCATCCCAAGAACCTGCTGGTGCCGATCGGTGTGACGTACGGTGAGCTGATCGCCCACTGCGGCGGATTGACGGACGAGGCCGTGCGCGTCGTCGCCGGCGGGCCGATGATGGGCTTCGCCGTGGGCGATATGGACACGCCCGTGACCAAGGGCACCAGCGGCGTGACCGTGCTGACGGCCGACGACGTCCGCCGGACCCACGAGACCGCCTGCGTCCACTGCGGGCGGTGCGTGGACGTCTGCCCGCTGAACCTGGTGCCCACGCGGATCGCCCTGGCCGTGCGCGGCGGCAACCTGGAGCTCGCACAGCGATACTATGTCGAGGCCTGTTGCGAGTGCGGCTGCTGCGGGTACGTCTGCCCGGCGGGGATTCCGCTGGTGCAGTTGATCCGCCAGGGCAAGGCCCAGGCCGCCGGCAAGTAGCCCCGGCCGGCGGATGCGGCGAGGAATGCTTAGGAAAGACGATGGCCGATCCCCAGACCCAAGCGACCCAAGAAACCCAAGAGACCCCTCCGGCCGACAGGGGCGCGTTGATCCAGGTCGCCGCGGCCCCGCACGTGTCGAGTCTGTCGCTGACGACTCGGCGGATGATGCTCGACGTGCTAATCGGCCTGGTGCCGGTGGCGGTGGTGGCGCTGGTGGTCTTCCGCCATTACGCGGTGCGGCAGATGGTCATCTGCGTGGTCAGTTGCGTGTTGGCGGAGCTGGTCTTCACGGCCATGCGCCGCCGGCCGATCAGCGTGGGCGACCTCTCGGCCGTGGTGACGGGGCTGATCCTGGCCTTCTCGCTGCCGCCGATCGCACCGTGGTACGTGGGCGCGATCGGTTCGCTGGTGGCCATCGGGATCGGCAAGGCCGTCTTCGGCGGGCTGGGGCAGAACATCTTCAACCCCGCGATGGTCGGGCGGGCGTTCGTGATGGTGTGCTTCGCCACGCTGATGGGCGCGAGCGCCTACGTCGATCCCCACTCGACCGTGAACGTGGTGACGCAGGCCACGCCCCTGACGGCCGCGAGGCAGATGGCCCCCGACGCCGGCCCGCAGTGGTCAACGCTGGTGCCTGAGCTGCTGGGCAACACCAACGGCTCGCTGGGTGAGACCGGTGCCCTGGCGTGCATCCTGGGCGGGCTGTACCTGTGCTTGAGGCGGACGGCCTCGTGGGAGATTCCCTTCGGCGTCCTCCTGACGGTGACGGTGATCGGCGGCCTGGGCGACGTGATCCACCCCCAGCACCCCTTCACCGTGCTGCATCACCTGCTGGGCGGGGCGCTGATGCTCGGGGCGTTCTTCATCGCCACCGACCCGGTGACCAGCCCGCTGACACCCAAGGGAAAGTTCATCTTCGGCGCGGGGATCGGGGCGCTGGTGATGCTGATGCGGGCCTACAGCGGGTATCCGGAGGGCGTGATGTTCTCGGTGCTGCTGATGAATTCGATCGTACCGCTGATCAACCGCGCGACGGTCCCGCGGCCCGTGGGCGGGCCCGTGCCGCAAAAACAAGCGTAGTGAATAGACGACGATGACCCAAGACAGACATTACATCCGGCAGGCCTGGCTGGTGCTGGTGCTCTGCGGGGTTTTTGGAGCGGCCCTGGCGGGCGTGCACGCGGGCCTTAGCGCCAAGATCGCCGACAACAAGCGCGACGACACGATGAACCAGATCCCCCGCCTGGTCCCCGGGGCGGTGCGGGGCGTCGAGCAGGTCGTCGGTGAGACGGTCATCTATCGTGCGGTGGACGAGTCCGGCAAGCTGGTCGGCTGGGTGCTGCCGGGCATGGGCCAGGGCTTTGCCGACATCATCGAGCTGCTGGTGGGGCTGGACGCGCAGGGGGAGACGATCACGGGCATGAGCGTGCTGGCCCAGAAGGAGACGCCCGGCTTGGGGGACAAGATCACCAAAGAAGCGTGGCGGGCGCAGTTCGCCGGCAAGCCGGCCGGTGATCCGCTGAGCGTGACGAAGGCCGCCACAGCCGGACGGACGGAGATCGCGGCCATCAGCGGAGCGACCATTTCTTCCCAGAGCGTCACCGACATCGTCAACAAGACCGTGGCGGACTTCCGCCAGAAGCTCGCTTCCGGAGCGGTGAAGGAATAGACCCAGCCATGCCCAACAGCGACGGCCCCACGCCTCTGGAGCGGTTCCTGGGTGGCATCCTCCCGGAGAACCCCACGTATCGGCAGATCCTGGGCATCTGCCCGACGTTGGCCGTGAGCAACAACATGAAATCGGCCATGACGATGGTGGGAGCGGTCGCCTTCGTGATGATCGGTTCCAACATCATGACCAGCCTCATCCGCAAGCTGCTCAAACCGCACCTGCGGATTCTGGTGTTCGTGCTGACGATCGCGTCGTTCGTGACCATCGCCGACAAGTTCCTGGCCGCGTACTTCTACACGATGAGCAAGCAGCTCGGCCCCTACGTGCCGCTGATCATCGTCAACTGCATCATCATCGCCCGCTGCGAGGTGTGCGCGGCCCGGCAGGGGGTGCTGGCCTCGACGGCCGACGCGATCGGCCAGACGCTGGGATTCGCCCTGGGCCTGGCCAGCATCGGCACGTTCCGAGAGATCCTGGGCAGCGGCACGTGGTTTGATCTCCGCGTGATGCCGTCCTGGTGGGTGAACTGGTCGATCATGATCCAGCCGCCCGGGGCGTTCATCACCCTGGGGCTGCTGATGGGTGCGGCCAACTGGATCGGTTCGCGGAAACGGAAGCGCACCCCGGCGGCGGCGTGAGGTGACATCGCATGGACTACCTTAGTTCGATCATCCTGATCGCGGTCTCCACGGCGTTGATCAACAACATGGTGTTTCACTTCTTCGTGGGGAACTGCCCGTTCATCGGGGTGTCGCGCCGGTTGGACATGGCCTTCGGCATGGGAGCGGCCGTGACGTTCGTGACCGCCCTGGCGGCCGCGCTGAGCTGGATGTGCACGTACTTCATCCTGGCCCCGGGCGCCCCGCTGACGAGTTGGGTGTGGCACACGATCAATCCGCAGTCGACGGCCGTGGTGGACCTGAGCATCCTCAACTACATCGTCTACATCTTTCTGATCGCGGCGGCCGTGCAGCTGGTGGAGATGTACCTGCGGAAGTTCGTTCCGGGCTTGTACAAGGCGTTCGGGGTCTACCTGCCGCTGATCACGACCAACTGCGTGATCCTGTTCGTGTGCCTGGAGGTCATGAAGCACGTCTCCGGGGCGACGGGACCTTTGTTCTGGGACCTGGGCAAGACGCTGACCTACGCGGTGTTCGCGGGAGTCGGCTTCCTGCTGGCCATCGTGATCATGGCGGGTATCCGAGAGGAACTGGATCTGGCCGACGTGCCCAAACCCCTGCGCGGGCCGGGCATCACGATGATCATCGCCGGGTTGCTGGCGCTGGCGTTCATGGGCTTTGCGGGCGTGGACAAGAGCCTGGCGGCCCTGTTCCAACACTGAGGTGGCTGAGATGTTCGCCTGGATCCTGGTATTGATGGCTGCCGGGACGATGCTGCTGCTGGCCGTGGTCGCCGGCCACGCGCTGGGCTGGGCCAACCGCGTCTTCCACGTGGTGACGGACCCCAAGTACGACGCGGTGCTGGCGGCCCTACCGGGGATCAACTGCGGCGCCTGCGGTTGCGCGGGGTGCGCGGACTACGCCGCGGCCGTCGTGGCCGGAAAGATGCCGGTCGCCAAGTGTCTGCCGGGCGGCGTGAGCTGCGCGAAGGAACTGGCCAAGATCATGGGCATCGAGCTGGGCCAGACCTGGCCCTATCGGCCGGTGGTGCACTGCGGGGCACGCACCTCCGACCGCCTGAAGCGCCACGACTACCTCGCCAGCGAGCCCACCTGCGGGGCGGCGAACCTCATCTCCGGGATCCAGGGCTGCACCTACGGCTGCCTGGGACTGGACGATTGCGTGCAGGTGTGCAATTACGACGCCATCCACATCGTCGACGGGCTGGCCACGGTAGACTACGACGCCTGCGTGGGCTGTGCCGCCTGTGAGCGGGCCTGCCCGCGACACATCATCTCGATGGTGCCGTTCAAGAGCGAGCGGATGCTGGCGGTGACCTGCTCCAATCTGGACTTCGGCAAGGACGTCAGAGCGGTCTGCAAGGTCGGCTGCATCGGCTGCATGGCCTGCTCGCGGATCAGCGAGCTGTTCCACATGAAGGACCACCTGTCGCGGATCGACTACGACAAGTACGACCCCGACAAAATGGAGGCCGCCGACCTGCTCATCCAGAAGTGCCCGATGAAGCGCATCCTGTTCGTCGGCAAACCCTCCGCCAAGGACCTTCAGGCCGTCGCGGCGGAGGAAGCCCCCGCCATCGTCAAGCCGGACTTCAAGACCACCGTCGACAAGACCGAGTGGCACGGGTGATTGACCGTTGACGATTGACGGGGGGGGATGGGGATCCGTCGAACTCCGCAATCCTCCTTCGCCCGTACGGGCTTCGGAGGACACGTCCGCAATCCGCAATCACCGGGTGGGGGCGTTGGTGTCTTCGGACTTGCCCACGTGCACGGCCGGGAGCGTGACGGTGAACGTCGTGCCCTCGCCCACCTTGCTGGCGACCTCGATCCGCCCCTGGTGCTCCTTGACGACCTTCTGGGCGACGGCCAGTCCCAGCCCGGTGCCCTGCTGGCCCTTGGCGGAGAAGAAGGGGGTGAAGATCTGGTCGAGCTTGTCCTCCGGGATGCCGCTGCCGTTGTCCACCGCCGAGATGATCACGCTCTTGTGGCGATGGTCGTACCGGCTGCTGACGGTGATCACTCCGGTCTGCTCGCTGACGGCGTCGATGGCGTTGGTCAGCAGGTTCAAGAACGCCTGCTGCAACCCGCCGAGGTCGGCCGGGATAGGCGGCAGGTCCTCCAGGTCGCTCAGGATCGCGATGCCCTTCTCGTCGGCCCGCGGGGTGGTCAGCTCGATGCACTCCGTGAGCACGTGATTGATGTTCACGTGCTCCAGCAGCGGCTGGCGGTTCTTGGAGAACATCAGCATGTTGAGGATGAGGTCGTTGACCCTCCCCAGGTTCCGCTGCACGATGGGCCAGGCGCCCTTGGCCCTGCCCAGGTCGTCCCCCTTCAGCCCCATCTCCACCACGTCCATCCCGGCGACCATGGCCTGAAGGATGTTCTTGATGTGGTGGGACAGCACGGCCACCGTCTCGCCCGTGGCGGCCAGGCGCTCCGACAGCACGGCCGACTCGTAGAGCCAGACGTTCTCCACCGCCAGGCCCGTCTGATACCCGATGGCCGTCAGCAGCCGAAGCTGCTCGGTGGAGTAGATCTGATCCGAGACGCTGCAGTCCAGGTGGATGACGCCGAGGATTTTCTCGCGGCCCTTGATGGGCACGCAGATGGCCGAGCGGATGCCGTAATCGTGTACGCTCTTGCCGCTGGTGAATCGCTTGTCGCTCATCGCGTTGGTGCTGAGCACGCCGATCTGGCGGGCAATCACCTCGTTGATGATCGTGCGGGAGATGGGGATGCGCTTGTCGGCGGAGCCCTCCGGCAGGTGGCTGGCCCGGACGGCCAATCGCCCGGCGCTGTTCACTAGCATGATGTAGCCCCGGTCGGCCTTGAGGATCTCCACGACGCGCTCGAGGGTGTGCTCCAGCAACGCGTCGACGTTGAGCAGCGAGCCCACCTCGGAGATCAGGGTATAGAGGATGCGGAGGTTCTCGATCGCCCGCGCCCCGGCCTCGGGGGTGGGGATGATGATGGAGTCCTCATTGCTGGGAATGGTGGCGACGATGGACGCGTCGACCAAGCGCCCGTTCTCGTCCACGTCCACCGGGGGCAGGATGGAACGCGTGCCTCCGAAGACCAGCACCGACGCACCGCAGCGGATCTGGTCTCCGCGCTTCAGCGAGGTGGGCTTGGCAAGCGGCGTCCCGTTGAGAAACGTCCCGTTGGCCGAGCCGAGGTCCTCCAGAATCCAGGTCTTGCCGTCGGGATAGATCCGGGCGTGCTGACGGGACATGGTGCGGTCGCTCAGTTCGATGGAACTGTTGTTGCGGCCGATGATGTTCTCATCGTCCTGAAGCTCGAACCGCCGCCCCTTGTCCGGGCCCTGCATGACCTGAATCGTTGGCACGGCGCGACCTCAACCACCTCGGCCCAAACCGCACACCGCCGATTTTCTGCGGGCGCCCGGCGGGACGGCGTCAAGACGGTCCCCAACCGCCCGGCGACCTGGGAAGCTGCCTGCCGGCGAGTCAGGGGCGCCACCCCAGAAGCGCCCGTCAGGTCACCCGACTCCAGGTGAGAACTCCATACTAACGCCCACCCCCCTGGCGGTCAATCGGGATTTGCCAGCCCCAAGCCGTCCTGCCCTCGACAATCCCGACCTGCCGGCGTCCCTCCCTGGACACCTCCAGTGTAGTGCCTGGGAGCAAGCACGCTCCTAGACGGGCAAGAGGGCCTCTAGAGTCCCTGTAGGAACGGGTTGGTCCGCTTCTCGTGGCCGATGGTCGTCGGGGGGCCATGGCCGGGCAGGACGCGCGTGTCGTCGGGCAGGGGGAGCAGGTTGGCCCGGATGTGGGCCAGCAGCGCGG
>JALHTV010000120.1 GCA_022866005.1 Phycisphaerae bacterium | reverse complement strand
CGTCGGCAGCATCTGGGAGCTGAACGTCGGCCTGCCCCTGATCGCCTACGACCTGCTGACGGGGATTCACCTGCTGGCCGGGGCGGCCACGACGTTTGTGGACAAGTGCCTCCGCGGCCTGGAGGCCAATGAGGCCCGCTGCCGCCAGCTCGTCGAGCAGTCTCTGATGATGGTGACCGTGCTGGCGCCGCGGATCGGCTATGACGCGGCGGCCGCGCTCGCCAAAGAGGCCCACGCCACCGGCAAGACCATCCGCGAGCTGGCGATGGAAAAGAAGGTCCTGCCCAAAGACGAGTTGGACAAGTTGCTGGACGCCCGCCGGCAGACTGGAGAGTAGCTCCGCTCGTGCCCGCGGCGTGCGGCTGCGTGGGTGGGCGGGTCAGGGTTTCTGCGCGGCGTTTGCGACGGCGCGGGCGACGGCCTGGTGGGTGGCGGGGTCCATCATTTTGGGCATGAGCTGGCCTTGGGGCACCAGGCCCGCCAGCGCGGCCGCGGCGGCCAGCATCATGTCAACGGTAATGGACTCCGCCGCGGAGTCCAGCGCGCCGCGGAAGATGCCCGGATAGGCCAGGGCGTTGTTCATCATCCGTCCGTCGGCGGCGACGGCGGCCCCGGCCTGGTACGCCTCGGCCACGGTGATCTCGCTGACGGGATTCGCCAGGGCAAAGACGATTGGCGCCTTGGTCATGCTGGCGACCATGGCCTGGCTGACGAGGTTGGGCTGGCTGACCCCGATGAACAGGTCCCGCCCGGCCATCGCATCGGCCAGCGTCCCGCGGATATTGTCCTTGTTGGTGCGCTGGGCGAGGGCGACCTTTTCTGCGTTCATGTTCTCCTTGCGCCCGCGGTAGAGAATCCCCGCGCGGTCGGCGAGCACCACGTCGTCGATGCCGGCGATGTGGAGCATGTCGGCGATGGCCGTGCCCGCCGCCCCCGCGCCGCTGATGGCGCAGCGCATTCTCTCGATGTTCTTGCCGGTCTTCTTGAGCGCACTCAGCAAGCCCGCGAGCACGATCGTGGCCGTGCCGTGCTGGTCGTCGTGAAACACGGGGATGGGCAGGCGGCGGTCCAGCTCGCGGGTGATGTGGAAGCAGGCCGGGGCGGCGACGTCCTCGATCTGGATCGCCCCGAAGCCCGCCGCCAGCTTCTCCATGATCGTGATGAACTCCTCGGGGTCGTGCGTGTCGATGAGGACCGGCTCGGCGCTGATCCGCGCGAACTCCCAGAAGATGGCCGCCTTGCCCTCCATCACGGGCAAGCCCGCCAGGACCCCGATGTCGCCCAACCCCAGGATGGCCGTCCCGTTGGTGGCGATGGCGACCCTGTTGCAGATGTTGGTGAACTCCCACGCGTTGGCGGGGTCGGCCTGGATGGCCTTGCAGACCCGCGCGACGCCGGGGGTGTAGACGATGCGCAGGTCGGTGTTGGAGCTGATGGGCGTGCGCGAGCGGGTCTCGCAGGCCCCGCCGCGGTGGGTCTCCATGGCCGGGTCCAGCACGGTCAGGACCTCCGCGCCCTTCACGGCTGCGGCCGCTTGCCGCGCAGCCGCCATCTGCTCATCTCCGGTGGTGAAGACCTGGATGTCGTAGACCATCGCCCCGGCGGGGTGTTCCGCGAGCTGGATCTCGCCCGTTCGCGCCCCGGCCTTGACCACGGCCGCGAGCACCGGCCCCAACGCATCGGGCTTGTCCTCCAGCCGCACACGCATGACAAACGCGGTCCCCCGTGCGAACCTGTCCTGTAGCGCCTCAAGCGAACCCATATCCACCTGCCTTGGTGCCGGCCTGCCGCGGCGTAGCCCGCACGCGCGAAGCCGGGGGGCGAAGGACCGCAGATTATACGCCCCGCACCCGGGATGCAAAGGCCAGGCACCCGCGCGGACCTATTCTCCGCCGGCGCGGGAGGGCTAGGGGGCGGGCTTGGCGGAGGTCGGGGTGGTGCTCGGTGCAGGGGCGGGGGCGCCTGTGGCGATCTCGCTGGGGGGCACGTGGACGACCACCAGCAGCGGCGTGGGGTGGTACAGGCCCAGGTCGCAGGGGCGGAAGCCGTTGAGCGTGATGTAGAGGGTCCGCCCGTCCCCGGCGACGATCAACGAGTAGCAGGTATACTCACCCCGGGTCACCCATCCGATCGCCTCCTTCAGGGGGGCGGCCAGGAAGGCGATCACCTTCTGGCTGGCGCCGTTGGCCAGGTCCACCTGCACCACCGGCAGGCCCGCGACCAGGTGGTTGGGATCGGACAGCTCCTTGAGATCTTCCTCGTCGGGTTCTATGCCTACCTCGCAGTCGCCGACGTAGTAGATCCACCGGCCTGTGGGGTCGGCGTCCATGGCCTTGGCCTCGCTCCACAGTGTGGTCACCGTCGTCACGCGGCCGGAGGGGGGGTCCAGCAGGACCAGCGGTGACTGCCTCCCGCGCGTGGTGGCGTAGATCGCCCCGTCGGGCCGCAGGCGGCTGGCAAGAGTCTCCTTCATTCCCTGCACATCGTTTTTCGCCGTCTGCTCTGACATCATGGGGAGAATGGCCG
>JALHTV010000119.1 GCA_022866005.1 Phycisphaerae bacterium | reverse complement strand
CTGGGCGTCGCGGTGCGGGCGCTGTACGTGCAGTCCGTGCCCAAGAGCGCCAAGACCCCCGAGGCCATCCTCAAGCAGTTGCGCCTGACGTCCGAGGACATCGCCGCCGCCGCCCAGGAGATGTTCAACCGCAGCGAGCAGTAGGGCCGCCCCGACAACGTTCCGCGCAAAGACAGGCCCCGGACGCGAGGATGCGCCGGGGCTTGATGTTTGCGCCCTGGGTTGCCGGTCAGCGTCGCTTGGCGGTCCGTAGCCAGCGGTCGATCGCGGCGGCGGCGCGCTTACCGTCGCCCATAGCCAGGATCACCGTGGCCGCCCCGCGGACGATGTCCCCGCCGGCAAAGACGCCCGGCAGATTGGTCATCCCGTCGTCGTCGATGGTGATGTAGCCCCACGTGTTCAGCGCCAGGCCCTCGGTGGACCGCGTCAGCAGCGGGTTGGCGCTGGTGCCGATGGCCACGACCACCTGGTCGCACGGCAGCTCGAAGTTGGAGCCTTCAATGGGCTTCACGCCGCGGCGCCCGTCGGCGCCCGGCTCGGTCAGCCTCATCCGCACGCACTCCATCCCGCGCACCCATCGGTTCTCATCCCCCAGCACGCGGACCGGGGCGGCCAGGAAGTGAAACTCGATGCCCTCTTCCTTGGCGTGGTGGATCTCCTCGATGCGGGCGGGCATCTGGACCTCGCTGCGGCGGTAGACGATCGTCGCGTGCTCGGCCCCCAGCCGCTTGGCCGTGCGGACGGCGTCCAGGGCCGTGTTGCCCCCGCCGATCACCGCCACGCAGCGGCCCACCTGGATCGGCGTGTCGCTGTGGTGGAAGCGGTAGGCGGTCATCAGGTTCACGCGCGTCAGGTACTCGTTGGACGAGTAGACGCCCTTGAGGTTCTCCCCCCCCACGCGCATGAACTGCGGCAGCCCGGCCCCTACCGCCACAAACACCGCGTCGTAGCCCTCCTGGTCCATCAGCTCTTTGACGGTGTACGTCCGGCCGATGACCACGTTGCAGCGAATCTCCACACCCACGGCCTGCAGGCGGCCCACCTCGGCGTCCACGATGGCCTTGGGCAGGCGGAACTCCGGGATGCCGTAGACCAGCACGCCGCCGGGCCGATGGAAGGCCTCGAAGATCGTGACCCGATGCCCCATCCTCGCCAGTTGCCCCGCCGCGGTCAGCCCGGCCGGGCCGCTGCCGACCACCGCGACCGCAAAACCGCTGGAAGTCGGCCGCATCTGCGGGGGGGCCTGGCCGGCCTTGTGGGCGCGGTACCAGTCCGCCACGAAGCGCTCCAGATGTCCCACGGCCACAGGATCGCCTTTCTTGGCGCGGATGCACTGCACCTCGCACTGGATCTCCTGGGGGCAGACTCGCCCAGCCATCGCGGGGAGGTCGTTGTCCGCGTAGACCATCTCGGCGGCCTCGGCGAACTTGCCCCGCGCGACGAGGTCCAGGAACTCGGGGATCTTCACGCCCACCGGACAGCCCGCCACGCAGTGGCGGGCCTTGCACTGGAGGCATCGCTTGGCCTCCAGGATCGCCAACCGCTCGTCGAGCCCCAGGTTCACCTCGTCGAAGTCGCGATTGCGAATCCCCGGGTCGCGCTGGGGCATCTGTTGGCGCGGGATGGCCATGCGGTCCTTGGCGGTCAGGTCGTCCTGGGACTTGACCGCGGGAGTCGTGACGGGCTTCGTGTCCGGGTGTCTGGATTTCATTTCGTCAAGGGCCCGAGTTTGCACTGGTCCAGGGCGTGTTGTTCGTGGGCGCGATAGGCCGTCAGCCGATCGGCCAGCTCATCGAAGTCGACCTGGTGGCCGTCGAACTCCGGCCCGTCCACGCAGGCGAATCGCGTCTGGCCGCCGACGCTCACGCGGCAGCCCCCGCACATGCCCGTGCCGTCGACCATGATGGGGTTGAGGCTGACGATGGTCTTGATGGCGCGCTCGCGCGTCAGGGCCGAAACGGCCTTCATCATCGCCACCGGCCCCACGGCGTACACCGCCCCCACCGCCGGGCTGGCCTTGTCCAACAGGTCACCCAAAACGTCAGTCACCAAGCCCCGCCGGCCGTAGCTGCCGTCATCGGTGGTCACCAAAACATCGCGGCAGAAGGCGCGCATCTCGCTTTCCAGGATGACCAGTTCCTTCGTGCGCCCGCCGATGATCGCCGTGACCACCGTGCCGTGCCCGACCAGGGCCTTGGCGGTGGGGTACACCACGGCCGTCCCGACGCCGCCCCCGACGCAGACGGCATGGGCGCAGGGCTCCAGGTGGGTCGGCCGGCCCAGCGGCCCGACGATGTCGGGGATGGAATCGCCCGCCTTCAGCGCCGTCAGGAGCGCGGTGGTCTTGCCGACGCGCTGGATGACCAGGCTGATCGTCCCGGCCTGGGGGTCTACCTCGGCGATGGTCAGCGGGATGCGCTCCCCACCGTCACCCGCCCGGACGATGACAAACTGCCCCTGCCGACG
>JALHTV010000118.1 GCA_022866005.1 Phycisphaerae bacterium | reverse complement strand
TGCCCAAGGATCGCCTGTACGCCACGGTGTTCGAGGGCGACAGGCAGGACGGCCTGTCCGCCGACGACGAGGCGGCCGAACTGTGGCGGAAGACGACCGACATCGACCCGTCCCACATCCGCCGCTTCGGCCAGGAGGACAACTTCTGGGCCCCCGGCGACACCGGCCCCTGCGGGCCGTGCAGCGAGATCCACTACGACAACACCGACGACCTCTCGGGCGCCAAGCTCGTCAACGCCGGCGACCCCCGCGTGGTCGAGGTGTGGAACCTGGTGTTCATCCAGTTCAACCGCGACGCGACGGGCAGGCTGGAGCCGCTACCGGCCAAGCACGTGGACACGGGGATGGGCTTCGAGCGGGTCTGCCGCATCCTCAACGGCAAGGCCAGCAACTACGCGACTGATCTGTTCGTGCCCATCATCCAGAAGCTCGAGACCCTCACCGCCCACCGCTACGGGGCCACCAGCAGGCTGGCCGATCGCTTCGACGTCACCAGCGAGAACGACATCGCCGACGTGGCCTGCCGCGTCGTGGCCGACCACGCCCGGTGCCTGACGTTCGCCATCGCCGACGGCGTCCTGCCCAGCAACGAAGGCCGCGGCTACGTCCTACGACGCATCCTCCGCCGCGCCGCCCGCTACGCCCGCCAGTACCTCAAGATCGACGGACCCTTCCTGACCCAGCTCACCCCCACCGTCGTCGAGCTGATGGGCGGCGCCTTCCCCGAAGTCCGCGCCCGCCAAAAGGTCATCACCGACACTATCGCCGAGGAAGAAGAATCCTTCGGCAAGACACTCGATAACGGGATCAAGACGTGGTGGTCATACGCCGGAAGCGCTCTCTGGGGCCGGTTCCATGAGGAACAGAGTAATAAGCCGAGAGATAAACGACTGATGATGGTTGTCAGTTCCGCTGCATTTGCAGAAGGTGACAGGGAGCTTGACCTATACCGCGAGAAGAAAATCCCCTTCTACAGACCAGACGATACCATCGCAATTGCAGGGCTCTACGGCCCGGATGCAGGAAAGACCTTCGACAGATTCCAACTGCAAGACTTGACCCCGGACAAGATGCGTTCCCTATGTCAGGTTCCTCCGGAGATCAAGGGAGAGCATGTATTTGAGCTACATGCAACCTATGGCTTCCCCCCGGACCTGACCGCGCTGATGGGGGCCGAACGCGGGATGACGGTGGACCTGGCCGGCTACGAGCACCAGATGGCCAAGCACCGGGAGATCAGCAGCGCCGGCAGCGACAAGTTCAAGGTCACCGCCGTCGCCAACCTCCCCGCCACCGATGACTCAGCCAAATACCACCCCAAGGCCATCACCGCCAAGGTGCTGGGCTGGGTGGTGGGCGATCAGTACGTCACCACGGGTGAGCTCCAGGCCGGCGACGAGGCGGCGGTGGTGCTGGACAGGACCAACTTCTACGGTGAGCAAGGCGGGCAACTCGGCGACTCAGGCTCGCTCACCTGGCCGGGGGGGCGGTTTGCCGTCCGCGACGCCGTGCTCCCCGGCCAGTGCGTGTTGCACGTCGGCAAGATGGAGCAAGGAAAGCTGCGCCCCGGGCGGGAGATCGCTGCCGAGGTCCTTCCGTCCCGCTTCGACACGATGCGCAACCACACGGCTACGCACCTGCTGAACTGGGCGTTGCGGCGGGTGCTGGGCGATCACGTCGAGCAGGCCGGGAGCGAGGTCGGCCCGGACCGCCTGCGATTCGACTTCACGCACGGCCAGGCCGTCTCGACCGAGCAGCTCGCCGAGGCCGAGCGGCTGGTCAACCGCCGCGTCTTGGCCGATGAGAAGGTCGTCTGCAAGACCATCCCGTTGGCCCAGGCCCGAAAGATTCCCGGCGTGCGGGCGGTCTTTGGCGAGAAGTACCCCGACCCGGTCCGCGTGGTCTGCGTGGGCAGCGACGATCCGCTGGCGGCGGTGGACGAAGCGACGGCGGCGGAGTTCTGCGGCGGCACGCACCTGGAGCGGACCAGCCAGGTGGGACTGTTCAAGATCATCTCGGAGGAGTCCGTCGCCAAGGGCGTCCGGCGGATCACGGCCGTGACGGGCCCCGCGGCGGTTGGCTGCGTGCAGGAGATGGATGCGGCCGTGCGGGCGATTTCCTCGCTGCTGCGGGCCCCGGTAGGAGAGCTGGCCGCCCGCGTCGAGTCGCTGCAAAAAGAGCTCAAAGAACTCCGCAAGCGCCCCGCCAAGGGCGCCGGCGCCGCGGAAGACTTCCAGGCCCAGTTCACCTTGGATTGCCCTCGCGGCCAGGTGCTCGTCGGCCAGGTGAGCACCGCCGACCCGGCCGCCATGCGGCAGGCGTGCGACCGCCTGCGTCAGAAGGGCGCCTGTGCGGTCTTTGTCGGCGGAACCGACGGCGACAAGGTGACGCTGATCGCGATGGTCGACCAGGCCCTGGCGGCCGAGGGCAAGTGCTCGGCCTCTGAGTGGGTCAAGGCCGTCGCGCCGGTCGTGGGCGGATCGGGCGGCGGCAAAGCCACCCTCGCCCAGGCCGGGGGGAAGGATGGCGGCAAGCTGTCGGCGGCCTTGGCGGCCGCGGCCGACTGGATCAAGACCCGCCTGGCCTGACAGGCCGGTGCGGGGGACGGCAGGCGCTAGATGTGCTTGACAAACTGACTTGGGATATCTAGCTTTCGGCAGATTTTCCCCCACCGGGCGGTGAGCGGTTTGCCCGCGGGCCGGGGAACAGTGTAACGCATTGAGGTGTTTAGAGATGCTACCATCACAGAAGATCAGCAGGTCTCGGACCCGTAGCCGGCGTGCCCACCACGCCAAGAGGCCGCCCAATTTCGTCGATTGCCCCCGCTGCAACTCCCCCAAACTGCCGCACGCCGCCTGCGACAACTGCGGGTACGTGAGGCCCGGACTGAGCCTGGAAGTCAAGAAAGAGGACTAGTCGATGCGGATCGGCATCGATGCGATGGGCGGGGACCGGGCGCCGGCAGAGGAGGTCAGAGGTGCTCTGGCCGCCCGGCAATTCCTCAGCGACGACGACAGGATCGTCCTGATCGGCAAGGGCGACCTCTTGCGCGAGCACCTGGGCAGTCCCGGCGCGTGGTCGGACTTCATCGAGGTCTGCCACGCCGACCAGGTGATCGGCATGGGCGAGGCGCCGGTGGAGGCGCTGCGGACCAAGCCCAACAGCTCCCTGGCCTTGATGGCGAGGCTGGCCGCCGAGGGCAAGGTCGACGCGTGCATCTCGGCGGGCAATACCGGTGCCTGCGTGGCCGCCGCCCAGATGCGCCTGCGGCGGCTTCGGGGCGTGCACCGGCCGGGCATCGCGATCGTCACCCCCACCTTCTACGGGCCGGTGGCCCTGTGCGACGTGGGGGCCAACGTCAACTGCCGCCCCCAGCACCTGCTCCAGTACGGCATCATGGCCTCCATCTACGTCCAGGCCGTCTGCGGGGTGGCCAATCCTCGCGTGGGCCTGCTCTCCATCGGGGAGGAGGACGTCAAGGGCACGAGTCTGGTCAAGCAGACCCGCCAGCTCATGAAGGACGATCCCGCCGTCCACTTCATCGGGAACGTGGAGGGGCGGGACCTGTTCCGCGGCGTCTGCGACGTGATGGTCTGCGAGGGGTTCGTCGGCAACGTGATGTTGAAGCTGATGGAAGGCATGGCCGAGGGGGTCGTGAAGGCGCTGCTGGCGGAGCTTTCGGCCGGCATCCCCAGCCAAGAGAGGATCATCCAAAAGGCCGGAGACGCCATCGCCGCGAAGTACGACTACAACGTGTACGGAGGCGCGCCGCTGCTGGGGGTGGGGGGCATCTTCATCATCTGTCACGGGGCCAGCAACTACCGCGGCATCATGAACGCGGTCCGCGTGGCCAAGGATTTCACCACCGGCCGCGTCAACGAGAGGATCACCGAACTGCTCGGCCAGCGCGAAGGGAGCCAGGATGCCTAAAACCCTTCGAGCAGCCATCACCGGACTGGGAGTGGCGGTTCCCAAGAAGGTGCTGAGCAACTCCGACCTGGAGAAGCTGGTCGACACAAGCGATGAGTGGATCACCCAGCGGACGGGCATCAAGGAACGGCGGATCGTCTCCGCGGATCAGTCCACCGCCAGCCTCGCCGCCCAGGCCTCCCGCGAGGCGCTCGCGGACGCGGGCCTGTCCGCCGGCGACCTGGACCTGATCCTCTGCGCGACGATCACCCCGGACATGGTCTTCCCCGCCACCGCCTGCTTCGTCCAGCACGAGCTAGGCGCCAAGGACATCCCGGCCTTTGATATCTCGGCCGCGTGCAGCGGGTTCATCTACGGCCTGGCGGTGGCCGGGGGGTTCATCACCTCGGGGGTGTACCGGCGGATCTTGGTCATCGGGGCCGAGGCCCTCAGCCGCTTCACCGACTACACCGACCGCGCCAGCTGCATCCTGTTCGGCGACGCCGCCGGGGCGGCCGTGCTGGAGGCTACCGAGGATGACCGCCGCGGGCTTCAGTACTCCGTCCTCCGCGCCGACGGCGGCGGGTGGGACTTCATCTACGTCCCCGCCGGCGCCGCGCGCCATCCCGCCAGCCACCAGACCGTCGACGCCCGCGAACACTTCATCAAGATGCGCGGACGAGACGTCTACAAGTTCGCCGTCGAAAAGATGCAGTGGCTGCTGGCCGACTGCATGGCCCATTGCCACCTGACACCGGCGGATATCGACATGGTGATCCCCCACCAGGTGAACCTGCGGATCATCACCTCGGCCGTGGAGAGGTTCGGCCTGCCGATGGAGAAGGTGTACATCAACATCGATCGCTACGGGAACACCTCGGCCGCGTCGATCCCGCTGGCCATGCACGAAGCCCGCGCCGCCGGCAAGATCAAAGCAGGCTCGCTGGTGGTGCTGGCAGCCTTCGGCGCCGGGCTGACCTGGGCTGGGGCGGTCGTGCGCATGTGACCGTCCCATCGACGGCCGGAGACCCACTCAGGACGAATCATGAAAACGGCGTTCCTATTCCCGGGCCAAGGCGCCCAACACGTGGGCATGGGGCGGGACCTCTATGAGGCCTTCCCCGCGGCCAAGAGCATCTTCGACCAAGCCGAGGCCGTCACGCACCTGCCGCTTCAGAAGCTCTGCTTCCAGGGCCCGGAGGACCAGCTCGCCCGGACCGACATGTCTCAGCCGGCGATCTTCACCGTCTCGGCGGCCTTGCTGAGTTGCCTGAGCGAGCTGCTCAGCCCCGCCGCCCAGGCGGCCATCGCCCCGGCGTACCTGGCGGGGTTGAGCTTGGGGGAATACACCGCCCTCTACGCCGCCGGCGCGGTGGACCTGGCCACCGCGCTGGGGCTGGTGACCCGTCGCGGCCAGGCGATGCAGGCCGCAGCGACGGCCGTGCCCTCGGGCATGGTCAGCATCCTGGGGCTGGACGAGGCCAAGGCAGCGGAGCTGGCCCAGGCCGCGGCCGAGGGGCAGGTCCTGGTCTGCGCGAACTTCAACGCTCCAGGTCAGATCGTGCTGTCCGGGGCCATCGAGGCCTGCCACCGGGCCCAGGCCCTGGCCAAGGACTTCGGGGCCACGGGCGCCGTACCGCTGAAGGTGGCCGGGGCGTTCCACAGCCCGCTGATGCAGCCGGCGGCAGAGGAACTGGCGGAGGCGTTGGACCAGGCCGAGCTGGCCGCACCCAATCGCCCCGTCGTGGCCAACGTGGACGCCGCCTGCTACGGGCCGGGGCGGGAGGTCGCCGGCAAGTTGCTGGCCCAGCTCGTCTCGCCGGTTCGCTGGCAGCAGTCGATGGAGTTCTTGCTGGCCCAGGGCGTCCAGCGGTTCTACGAGATCGGTCCCGGGCGCGTGCTGGCCGGGCTGATGAAGCGGATCCAGCGCCAGGCGGAAGTAGCTTGCATCAACTCCGTCGAGGCGTTAGAGAAGCTCTCCGCATCGCTATGACCGGCCAGACTCGAGGAGCACTATGGCGGACAACGAGAAAGTCGCGATCGTGACCGGCGCCGCTCGGGGCATTGGCCTGGAGATCGCCCGCGAGCTGCTGGGGATGGGCATGACCGTGGTGGCGGTGGACCTCCGCGAGGACCTGCTGGCCAAGCTCCCGGCCGCGACAAACGCCCCGGCCGACAAGCTGGACACGCGGACCCTGGACGTCACCGACAGCGCGGGGTTCACGGCGCTGGTTGACGAGGTGGCCGAGAAGCACGGGCGCCTGGACGTGCTGGTGAACAACGCCGGCATCACCCGGGACGGCCTGCTGCTGCGGATGGAGGACGCCGACTGGGAGTTGGTGTTGAAGGTCAACCTGACCAGCGCGTTTCTCGGTACGCGGGCCGCGGCCAGGCACATGATCCGCCAGCGCAGCGGCAGCATCATCAACCTGTCCAGCTACAGCGGACTGGAGGGCAACCGCGGTCAGGCCAACTACGCCTCCTCCAAGGCCGGGTTGCTCGGACTGACCAAGACCACCGCCAAGGAACTGGCCCGCAAGGGCGTCCGCTGCAACGCCGTGGCGCCGGGCTTCATCCAGACCGAGATGACCGACGTCCTGCCGCAGCAGGCCAAGGACATGGCCTTGGCGCAGATCCCCCTGAAGCGCTTCGGCCAGCCGGCCGATGTGGCCAAGGCGGTGGCGTTCCTGGCCTCGGACGCTTCTAACTATATTACGGGACAATGCATTAGCGTCGATGGTGGCATGCACACCTAGCCGCTGCTTTCCCCGCAAGGATGCTATTGCACGGCCACCGACGCCAAGCTATAGTACCGCGGCCTGAACAGGCCGCTTTGGACAGGACAGACGCGACACCTTCGCAGGGAGGTCAGAAAAGTGCCTGACGAAATCGAACAGAAGGTCATCGAGATAGTGGCCGAGCAGATGAACGTGGACAAGAGCGAGATTACCCGCGAGACCTCGTTCGTCAACGATCTCAACGCCGACTCCCTGGACACGGTCGAGCTGGTCATGGAGTTCGAGGACCAGTTCGAGCTGAGCATCCCGGATGAGGAAGCCGAGAAGATCCAGACCGTCGGCCAGGCGATCGACTACATTCGGGAGCACTCCAACAAGGCCTGACCTGCGCCAAAGGAACCGTCACGAATGGCCAAGCGCCGCGTCGTACTGACGGGCATGGGTACGGTCAACCCTCTGGGGCGCAGCGTCTCGGAGTTTTGGGGTGCCCTCATTGCCGGCAAGAGCGGGATCGGCCGGATCCGCCGCTTCGACGCGACTCCTTTCGCTTCCCAGATCGGTGGGGAAGTCTGGGGCTGGGACGGGGACACTATGACCGGGGTCGACGCCCGCGAGACGCGGCGGATGGACCGGTTCACCCAGTTCGCTGTGGCCTCGGCCTTGGAGGCCGTCAAGGATAGCTCCATCGACTTTACCCGCTGCGACACAGACCGCTGCGGCGTGATCGTGGGCAGCGGCATCGGGGGGCTGGAAGAGCTGGAGGTTCAGCACAAGCGGATGCTGACCAAGGGGCCCGACCGGATGAGCCCCTTCACCGTCCCCAAGCTGATGGCCAACGCCGCCGCCGGATGCATCTCCATCCTCTGGCACGTGCACGGGCCCAACAGCGCCGTCGTGACGGCCTGCGCCTCGGCGGCCAACTCCATCGGGGAGGCCCTCAAGACCATCCAGCGCGACGAGGCCGACGTGATGATCACCGGCGGCAGCGAGGCCGCCCTCACCCCCCTGGGCCTGGGCAGCTTCTGCGCCCTGAAGGGCCTCAGCACCCGCAACGACGATCCCGAGCACGCCAGCCGACCGTTCGACAAGGACCGCGACGGTTTCCTGCTGTCGGAGGGCGCAGGCATTGTGGTCCTGGAGGAGCTGGAGTTCGCCCGCAAGCGCGGGGCGAGGATCTACGCGGAGCTGATCGGCTACGGCGCCAGCGGCGACGCGTATCACATCACCGCCCCCGACCCCGAAGGCCACGGGGCCGTGTTGGCTATGAAGCGCGCTTTAGGCGACGGCGGGGTCGCGCCCGGGGAGGTGGACTACATCAACGCCCACGGCACCAGCACCGAGCTGGGCGACATCGCCGAGACCAAGGCGATCAAGAAGCTCTTCGGCGCCCACGCCACCGGCGGGCTGATGGTCTCCTCCACCAAGAGCTCCACCGGCCACATGCTGGGCGCCAGCGGCGGCGTGGAATTGATCGCCTCGGCCCTGGCCATCTGCAAGGGGCTGGTCCCAGCCACGATGAACCTGGACAACCCCGATCCCCAGTGCGACCTGGACTACGTGCCCCGCCAGCCCCGCGAGAAGCGCATCCATATCACGCTCAGCAACAGTTTCGGCTTCGGCGGCCACAACGCCTGCCTGCTGATCCGCCGCATCTAGGGTCACTCGCCGCTGGAGCCCCTTCCGCCAACCCCTTCCGCCGGATTCACTGCGATTGCATCCGCCGCACCATCACCACGGCCTGTCGGCGGGTGGAGATCCGCTCGGTAAGCTGGGCTTCATGGACCGCCCGCAGGACCCTCCCCAGGTGCGGGCCCTGCGCAAAGCCCAGGGCCTTGAGGTCGCTGCCGGTCAGCAAGGGGCGCGGCGCGATGCGGCCGGCGGGGATGGACCGCGCGCGACGGGCAACGCGAGCGGCACAGGCCGATCGGCCCGTCGCGGCGCGTTCCAGGTGCTGCCACAGCAGCCGCAGGCGCAGAAAGTGCGGACTAGCCAGCAACCGCTTGAAGTCCGCCAGCTCCATCTCCGCCGCCTGCGGCCAGAGGTCCATGCGCCCGGCCATCCAGCACAGGGCCGCCCGCAGCTCGTTGGAGGCCCCCCACCGCCGCAGCATGGCGGCAATGGTCTCCGGCCCCAGCCCCCCCAGCAGGGCCGCCAGGGCGAGGACGATGTCTTTCTCACCGGCCACTGCTGCCACGGCGGCCTGGGCCCGGTCCCAGACCCCCTCCCGATCGAACAGCTCCGGCAGGACCTCCCGCGCCAGCCCGTAGCGGTGCAGCGCCTCCAGAGCGCGCCCGGCTGACGGGCGGGCGAGCATCTTGCCCAGCTCGTCGAAGATGCGCTCCCCGCTGATCCGCCGGATCCGCGGTGCCAGCCGCCGGATGGCTGAGCCGGTCGCGGGCGCGATGGCAAAGTCGAACCGCACGGCGAACCGCACCGCGCGGATCATGCGGAGGTAGTCCTCCGCGAACCGCTGCCGGGCCGGGCCGATCGTGCGGATGAGGCCTTTGCGGAGGTCTTCGCGCCCGCCGACGTAGTCGATGGTGCGCTGGGCGATCGGATCGTAGAACAGTCCGTTGATGGTGAAGTCGCGCCGCCGGGCGTCTTGGGCGGCCGTGGTGAAAGTCACCGCGTCGGGCCGCCGCCCGTCGCTGTAGGAGACGTCGCTGCGGAAGGCGCTCACCTCCACCTTCTGGCGGCGGTGGATGACCATGGCCACACCGAACTTGGCCCCCACCAGCAGCACGTGAGGAAACAGCTTCCGCACCTGGGGGGGCGTGGCGTCGGTGGCGACATCGTAATCGGTGCTGCGCACCCCCAGCAGCATGTCCCGCACGCACCCGCCCGCCAGCAGCGCCTGGAATCCCGCCGCTCGCAGCCGCCGGACCACCCACAGCGCCACGGGTTTGGTGGATCTCTGCGCCATGCGGGAATCTTACCCGCCGTCCGGCGCCCCTGAAACAGGCGATTGGCCCGCCAGCAGGATCACGGCCATGTCACCGTAGCGCTGGGTCCGCCGGACGGTCAGCGCCCCCACGCGCGGCGGCACGGCCAGCTCAGAGGGAACGCGCAGCACGACCAGCCCGCCCTGGGCCAGGCGACGGGCAATCGGGACGAAGAGCGTCTCGGTGACACGCGGCCAGGACCAGCGGCGGGTGTCGGCATAGGGGGGGTCCACAAAGGCCAGGTCCAGCGGCCCGGGCAGCGCCTCCAGCCAACCGGCCAGGCGCGCCGGGACGTCCCCGCTCCAGATGGTGCAGCGGTCCAGCAGGCCCAGGGCCACAATGTTCTGCCGCAGGCGCTGGAGCACGCGCCGGTCGTGGTCGGCGAGCCAGCACCTCTCCGCCCCGCGCGACAGGGCCTCCAACCCCAGCGTGCCGGTGCCGCAATACAGGTCCACCACGGCCGCGGAGGCCAGGACGGGCGAGAGGATGTCGAACAGGGACTTCTTGGCGGCGCTGGTCATGGGGCGCGTGGCGGAGGCGGTCGGGGGGGACAGCAGCACCCGCCCTTTGAACTCACCTGCCAGGATCCGCATGACCTGGGAACCTCTGCCGAGTTTAACGACTGCGGCGACGGGGGCCATTATAGCGG
Source organism: Phycisphaerae bacterium (assembly GCA_022866005.1). Classification (GTDB taxonomy): domain Bacteria; phylum Planctomycetota; class Phycisphaerae; order SM23-33; family SM23-33; genus JALHTV01. The sequence goes on along the minus strand of JALHTV010000118.1, from coordinate 4,013 downwards.
CCCGGCCTGGCAGGGGCGCGTCGGAGCATCCGGGGGGCGGTGGGAACAAAAAAAGTGCCCCGGCCGCTGGGGAGGCCGGGGCGGGGCATTGGTGCGGGCCTTAATGCAGGCCAGCTTGCGGTTGCCCGATTCCGGGTTGCTACACTGGAAAGCTAAGATACAATATCCACCCAGGCCAGCAGGTTGGCCTGCCTGTGAGAACACCATGAATGCAACCCGCTTTCTTGCTGTCGTCCTGGCCGCCGCCGTGACTGGCGGTGCGGCCGGTTGCCTGAAGTACACCCAGCCCGTCGTGGCCGAGCCGGCGCTCCAGACCACCGCCGAGCGGAACTTCCAGGCCATATGGCTAGCGTCCCAGGAGGTCCTGCGAAAGTACCGCTTCACCATCGACCGGATGGACCGCCGCGCCGGCCTGATCACCACCGAGCCCCTGACGGGCCAGCAGTTCTTCGAGCCCTGGCGCAAAGACGCCGTCACCCGCGAAGCCCTGGCCGACAGCTCCCTCAAGACCCTCCACCGCTCCGTGGTCGTGCAGATCCAGCCGACCCGGCCCGGGGGGGAGGAGTACGAGCCCATCGTGCAGGTGACCGTCTCCAAGCCCTCCTCGCCACCGATGGAGATCCACAGCACCGGGGCCGCCTACGGGATGTTCATCCTGCCGGAAGAGCAGGACGACGAGGACATCGGCGCCACCATTCTGGACTACACCTACCAGCAGCTGGAGCAAGAAGAGGAACCCAGTGTCGCCGGACAGCCGACCTACCAGGACCCCGAACTGGCCAAGCGGATCACCGACGAGATCATGGCCGAAGCAACCTGGCGGATGACGATGGGAAGATAGGGCAAGGCAGGCCGAAGTGCGAAGGTCATAGGTCGAAGGGGACGGCAGGGACTGGGGAACAGCGACAAGATCGCGACTCGCGGTTCATGATTCCGCAATCCGAAATGACTATGGCTGTGGCCTGGGGTGGTCGGAGGATTGCTGGATGAGTTCCTTGAATGCCACCGCGATATGGGTCGCGTCCAAGCCGGCTTCCACCAGTTGCTCCAGGCGGGAGGCGTGGGGGATGAAGCGGTCGCCGATGCCCACCAGTCGCACCTGGGCCGTTGACACCCCCGCCGCCGAGGCCAGCTCCAGCACGGCCGAGCCGATCCCGCCCATGACGGCATGGTCCTCGACGATGATCATCGGCCGGCCCGAGGCGATCCGCGGGAGGATCACTCCGGCATCGAGGGGCTTGGCGAAGCGGGCCTGGATCACCGCGACGGCCAGGTCCTCCTCGCGGCAGAGGATCTCCGCGGCGCGCAGGGCCGGCTCGACCATCGTCCCATAGCCCACCAGCGTGCCGTCGGTGCCCTCGCCGATGATCCGGGCCTTGCCTGTGCGGAACGGCGGGCACGGGCCGGCCAGTTCCAGCGCGACCTCGTCCCGGGGATAGCGGATGGCCGAGGGTCCCTCCAGCGACAGCGCCAGCTCCAGCGCCGCGCTCATCTCCGCCGCGTCCGCGGGGGCCATCAGCACCATCCCCGGCAGCGGCCGAAGGAAGGCAATGTCCAGAAAACCGTGATGCACCGCCCCGTCGCTGCCCACCAGCCCCGCGCGGTCCATGCACAGCACCACGGGCAACCGTTGCAGGGCGATCTCCTGGAACACCTGATCCATCGCCCGCTGCATGAACGTGGAGTAGATGGCCACCACGGGCTTGAGCCCGCCCTTGGCCAGTCCGGCGGCCATCGCGACGGCGTGCGATTCGCTGATGCCCACGTCGATGTAGCGGCGGGGGAAGGCGGCGCGGAACCTGTCCAGCCCCGTCCCGTCGGGCATGGCTGCGGTGATCGCGACGATCCGCTCATCGCGCCGGCCGGCAGCGACCAGGGCGTCGGCAAAGACGCGCGTCCAGGTGGGCCTGGCCCCGGCGGGAAAGACCGCCTTGTCGCCCTCGATCCGATAGGCCGAGGGGCTGTGGAACCGGCAGGGGTCCTCGACGGCGTAGCGGCAGCCGCGACCCTTCTGCGTGTGGACGTGCAGCAGCGCCGGACGGTTCAGCCCCGACAGGCGGCGGAGCATGTCGATCAGCCCGCGGATGTCGTGACCGTCCACCGGGCCGAAGTAGGCAAAGCCCAGCGTCTCGAACACCTGCTTTCCCTGGAGGGTGGTCTTGAGCCCCGCCTTGAGGTGCCGCAGGGCGCCGGTGATCTCCTCGCCCATGGGCAGATGCTGGAGCAGGTGTTCGGCCCCGTCGCGAAGGTCGCCGTAGGCCCCGGAGGTGCGGATGCGCTCCAGCACGCGGGCCATCGCCCCGCGGGTGCGGTCGATCGCCATGGAATTGTCGTTCAGGACGATCAGGAACTGCCGCCGCAGCAGGGCCGCGTTGTTCAGCCCCTCCAGCGACAGACCGTTGACGATGCTGGCGTCGCCGACGACCGCGACGACCTTGGTGTCCCTGCCGACGGCCCGGTCGGCCCAGGCCAACCCCGCCGCCGTGGAGATGGCCGTGCCGGCGTGGCCCGTGGCGAACAGGTCATAGGGGCTTTCCGCAGGATCGGGAAAGCCGCTGAGGCCGTCGGCCTGACGGAGCATGTCGAAGTCCCGCGCCCTGCCGGTGAGGATCTTGTGGGCGTAGCACTGGTGGCCCACGTCCCACAGCAGGCGGTCGCGGCTGAAGTCGAACACGTAGTGCAGCGCGATGGTCAGTTCGGAGATGCCTAGGTTGCTGGCCAGGTGCCCGCCCCGGCGGCTGACGACGTCCACGATCCGCTGGCGGATCTGCGCGGCCAGGTCAGCTAGGTCCGCCTCGCTCAGGCGGCGGAGTTGGTGCGGCGTGGTGATGCTGTCCAGCAGGTTGTCGTCCATGGGGCTTGTGTCGCTTGTGTATACTACCGCGTTCGGTCCGCCAAAAGTTTGGCCAGAGTTCTGAGATCATCCGCCGCCGGACCCAGTCCGTCCAGGGCCGCGATGGCCGAGGCGGTCAGCTCCTGCCCCAGCCGACCCGACGCCTCCAGCCCGATCAGCGCGGCGTGGGTTCGCTTGCCGTGGCTGGCGTCCTTGCCGGCGGTCTTGCCCAGGTCCTCGGCCGTGGCGGTCACGTCGAGCAGGTCATCGGCGAGTTGGAAGGCCAGTCCCAGCGAGTGGCCAAACGTGCTGATGGCCTCCAGGGCCTTGCGCTCGGCCCGGCCGCAGAGGGCACCCATCCGGCAGGCGCCGCGGATAAGTGCGGCGGTCTTGCGTGCGTGGATGTAGCGCAGGCCCTCCAGCCCCCCCGGCACGGGGCAGAGGTCCATGTCGGCCACCTGCCCGGCGATCATGCCCGCAGGACCGGCAGCCGCGCTCAACTCGCGGGCCAACGCCGCCGCGAGCGCCTCGTCCGACTCTGCCAGCACGCCGAAGGCCCGCGTCAGCAGGGCGTCGCCGGCCAGGATCGCCATCGCCTGGCCGAACTGCACGTGCACGGTGGGCCGGCCGCGGCGGAGCACATCGTCGTCCATCGCGGGCAGGTCGTCGTGCACCAGGCTGTAGGCGTGCACCAGTTCCACCGCTACGGCGGAGCGGCGGGCCAGCTCGCAGCCCGCATCGCCGCCCACCGCCCCAGCGCTCATGGACACCAGCGCCGGGCGCAAGCGCTTGCCCCCGCCCAGAACGCAGTAGCGCATCGCCTCGGCCAGGGCCGCAGGGACGTCCGGCTCGACCAGCCACTGGGCCAGGTCCGCCTCCACGGCCTGGGCATAAGGGGCCAGCAGCCCACCCAGCACATCGCTGCGCGCTTTCGGTACCATGACAGAGCTCGCGCCGCCTCTGTTCGCCAGCGGCACCGGCGGAGTTCGGGGCAGGCATTATAGCCCCCCCCGCCGCCTCCCGACAGCGCCAAATGCCCCTCCGCCAGCGCCTGGCAATGGGTGCTCGAAATCTCTCGGTCGGCAGGGTATCATCCTGCGCGCAACAGAGACACATAGGAGCATCGCCGATGCCCAAGATCTATCCCACAGCGATCGTGCAACCCAGCGCCCAAGTGGCT
>JALHTV010000012.1 GCA_022866005.1 Phycisphaerae bacterium | reverse complement strand
TGGGCGATGGCGACCGGCTGCTGCGCCTGCTCGCCTCGGCCAAGAAGCGCCGCGACGGCCTGATCGCCCATCGCTGCGACGAGCGGCCGACGAAGAAGCCCAAGAGCCGCTGACGCCTCCCCTGCACTCGCCTGGTCCCCTCCAACCGCGCTGACGCGCAGCAATTCAACTGAGTTCTGCGAGCCTCGCACGCACCTGATCAGCCGTCAGGCCGGTGACAAGGAATTCCTTGCGCGGGCGGGCGGGCCCGGCGGCCAGTGTCACCGTGCGGGGATCGACGCCCAAGGCCGCCGCGAGCGTGTGGGCGATGGCGGCGTTGGCCTGGCCGCGCTGCGGTGGGGCTGAGGTGGCGATCTTCAGGCAGTCGCCGAGGACACCGACCACCCTGTCGCGCGAACTGCCCGCCACCGCCTTGACGGCAACGATCGCCCCGCCGGGGGTGTCGCGGATGTTGAGCTTGTCGGTTCCTCTCATGCCCTCGCCCCTAGGCCGCGACAACCACTTCCCCCCAAGTTCCTCCGCTCCATCATCCCTAGTCCCTAGTCGCTGTCTTTTTGAGCATGCCGGTCTTTTGGGCGTAGGGGAAGATGCCGCCCGCGGCGATGATGTCGGAGGCGTCTCCCAGGGGCCGCAGCGGCCAGCTCTTGCCGGTGACTAGATGCCGGACGACGTTCACCGAGCGGTCCACCTCCAGCTCGTCGCCGGTGGCGATCCGGTCGATCAGTCGCTGGGGGCTTTCCAGCGGCAGCAGGTAGCCGCCGTTGACGGCGTTGCGGTAGAAGATGCGGGCGTAGCTCTCCGCCAGGACCACGCACACGCCGGCCTGGGCAATCGCCAGGGGCGCGTGCTCGCGCGAGCTGCCGCAGCCGAAGTTCCGCCCGGCGACGATGAAGGCAAAAAGGCTCTTGAAGGCGGCTTCCTCCACGAAGCGCACGCCCCCGGTCGGCAGGCCCGACTGCTCGATGGGCAGGCCGCTCATGGCGTAGCGGCCGAAGGTCGCCCGCTCGGTGGGGTCGCTGGGGTCATAGGTGAGGTACTCGGCGGGGATGATCTGGTCGGTGTCGATGTTGTCCCCGACGACGAACGCCTTGCCGCGGATCAGTTTCTCCATCGCTGCTTCCTCCGCTTGCTTGTGGGCACCTGCGCGGGCCACTGGAGGCGCGATTGTAACGCCTGCCCGCTTGCAGGGACAGGCCGGCTTGAGGCCGGACCCGTCAGTTGCCGGCGGTGCGGTCAGCGTGACGTTTTGGCAGCGGCGTCGGCCTGGGTGGACGCGGGGCCGGAGCTGGGGGCGGGCTGCTCCTTGCGGAACGTGCCGCTGCCATAGACGGCCTGGGGGCTCGACCAGTCCGCCTGCCAGTACAGTTCCGTCACCTTGTCCGGGCCGTCGCGGTCCCTCACGGCGATGTTCAGACGGATCTCCTGCCAGGGGCCGTCGCGCAGCTTCTGGAGCTCCGAGACGGGTATGGCCAGTTCGGCTGTATATCCACCCGCAGTCCTGACGGATCCACGCTGGGTTCCCCGCAGCTTCCTGCCTCGCGTGTCCACGTTCGGCTTGGGGGGTTCTTTCCAGGGGCACATCAGGATTCCATAGGTCCGCTGGTCCGCTTCGGAGGACGTACCCATGTCCGGGTCGGCGCCGACCAGGATCAGCGCGGCGTCCTGATCGTCGGGCGGCCTGTTGGGATCGAGGAGCTCGTTGTCGTCGGTGACATCGACGGCGATGTACACGTACTGCTCGTCGTAGGTGACACCGAACCGGAAGCGGCAGTCGTCGGGGCCGCGGTAGCCTTCGACGTCGCCTTGGATCTGTCCCGGCCGGTCGACCGCCACGAGCAGGCCCGCCCAGTCGTCCAGTTGTCCGTCGACGAGGATGGCCCGCGGAGCCCGCCGGAGGGGCAGGACCTCGGCCAGGCCGATGGATCGGCTGAAGTCGAACTTCCTGCTGGTGCCGTCGGGCATCTGGTAGGACACGGAGTAGGCGAGCGTCAGCGGCTTCACGTCGGCCAAGGACAATCGCGTGGCCGGGGTGAGCAGCAGGTCCACGGCCTTGTCGGACTTTGGCGCCACGTGTAGCGCCATCGACGGCGGGGAGGGAAGGAGCTTCTCATCGGGCTGGAACACGGCCGTCACGGCCGCCGGGAGGTCGGTCTTATTGGTGAAGGTCAGCTGGGTCCATGCCGGCCGGAGCGGCCCGCGCGGCACAGGCACCACGTCGCCGACGAGGGTCACCCCTTCGAGCAGCCCATAGCTTTGGCGGACCTGCTCGGGCGTGGAGACGTGGTCATCCTGTATCCCATCGAGCATGAGGTTGGCGATCTTGGGCCCGTCGCTCCGCACCGTGACCCACATGACCTGATCGAAGCTGCCGAATTCCTTGCCCAGCAGGTCGCTGGCCCCGCCGGTGGTCCCCAGGCGGATGTACTTGTTCCCGTGGCGATCGTAGATGGCGTACTCGTGGTCGTGTCCGGCAAAGGCTGTCCACGGTCGGCCCTCCAGCAGAGGCTCGAACTTGGCCCAGGGCGGCTTGCTCGTCCCGTCCCCCTGCAGCCCGGGGACATGCATGAACAGGAACGTCCAGCGGACGGTCTTGTTGGCCTCGAGCACCTTGCGGAGATACTCGAGCTGCTCGTCCAGCAACTTGTTGTCTCCCGGATCTTCCGTGCACAGGACCACGAACAGCGCGCCCTTATAGAGGAAGTGGTAGTAAGGCCGGCCGTAGCGACCCCGCCAGGCCGAGGCGGCCAGCGCGTTGCTGATGTCGTGATTGCCGGGCACGTGGAAGAACGGCATCTCGAGCTGCCCGACGATGCGGTCGAATTCGTCCTGCTGGCGGCCGAGCTCGGCAGCGTCGTCGGTGTAGCCGCCAATCAAGTCGCCGACACAGATGACGAACTCCGGCTGGAGCAGGTTCAGCTTGACCACAGCCCCCTCGAACACGCCGGGCCGGCTGCCGCCGTTCCGGTCGGCCACGATCGCGAAGTGGAAGTCGGCCCCTCCGTCGCCGAAATCGCGGTCCGTCCACGGTACCGCCGGACCGGACAGATCCGGGACGAATGGACGAGGAGGCTGAGAGCATCCGCAAAGGCACACCCACAGGCACGTTGCCGCCAAGCTTTGCCACCGGATCATGGACGGCTCCTTTCATCAACAAACGGATCGGGTTCGCGCCGGGTGAGTATACTCGCCAGATCCTTCCCGATGAACTGACGCTTTGGGGGGGATCCTTCGTTCTTTGGGCCCAAGAAAAAAGGGCGACGCCCAGGTGGAGGGAGACCTTGGCATCGCCCACATATGCCGCAACCCTGACGTAGGCGGAGGGAGACCTACATCGTCATGGGTGCAGCGGACAACTCTGTTGTTTGGTACTTCGGTATGTGCCGGCTGAAACCTTTAGCCGACTTTTCCTTGCTTTCCTACCCGCACGGTCTGGCCGGCGGAACTCAAGGCACCTAAGGGGGCGGCTCGGCGCCGCGGCCGCCGCCCCCCGCGTCCACAAGTGTTCTCTCCATCGTCGCAGCCGGCCGGATAGCCCATCGTTGCTACGCGTCACGGCGGCGCCGACGACTACGACGATGGCACGCTCGGGACCTGCCCTTCCCACGGGGGCAAGAACACCCGCGAACCGGCCTGGTGGAAGGCACAGGCCCAGCACGGAAACGATGCCGCGTTCATCCCTGAACGCGTACTGCCCCGGGCGCCGCGTACTGCTCCAGCCGTGGCGAGGCGGCGCCCGCACTGCCTTACGGCGCGACTGGATTACTGCCCTGACGGCAAACGCTAGCTACAGCCGAGCGACGAACCGCAATTGAAACACTTGTAGCAGTTGCCATTGCGTACGGTGATCGACCCGCACACGTCGCAGGCCGGTGCGTCTTCCTGGTAATGCGAGAACTGCTGGTCGATCCGCTCGAAGGCCCGCTCGGTGCCTCGGGTCAGGCGGTCGGCCCGCTGCTGGTCGGCCAGGAGCACCGCGGAGCGGAACGGCTCCAACCCGCCGCCATCCGCCCCGGGGATGTACATCCCCGGCAACAAGGCGCCGCCAGGCCTGCGAGCCTCCCTGCCCGAGGCCTGGTCGGCGCTGTCAGTCTCCGAGGGGCGATCGTCCTTGCGGGCCTCGGGCGCTGCCTTGGGTGGAGCCGATCCGCCTCGGGCCGGCAGATGGGCCTTGCGGAACTCCTCCAGGAACGTCAGGCCCAACCAGCGGAAGATGTAGTCCACGATGCTCTTGGCGAACGGGATGTCGCGGTTGCCGGTCATGCCGCTGGGCTCGAAGCGCTGGTGGGTGAACTTCTTGACCAGCGCCTCGAGGGGTACACCGTACTGGAGGCACAGGCTCATGGCCGTGGCGAAGGCGTCCATCATGCCACCGACGGTCGAGCCTTCCTTGGCCATCGTGATGAACAGCTCCCCGGGCTGGCCGTCCTCGAACAGCCCGACGTTGAGGTAGCCCTCGTGCCCGGCGACCTCGAACTTGTGCGTGATCGACGGGCGGGTCGTCGGCAGGCGATGGCGGTGGGGCTTGGTCGAGGAGGCCTCGGCCGCCCGGGCCGGCTCGGTGGCGATCTTTTCGTCCTTGTCCTTCTTGCGGACGCTGAGCGGCTGGACGCGCTTGGACCCGTCGCGGTAGATCGCCACGGCCTTGAGTCCCAGCTTCCAGCCTTGCAGGTAGACGTTGCGGATTTCCTCGACCGTGGACTCCTTGGGCATGTTGACGGTCTTGGAGATCGCACCGGAGATGAACGGCTGCACGGCCGCCATCATGCGGATGTGGCCCATGTAGGGGATGCACCGGCTGCCCTTGCCCGGTTTGAAGGCGCAGTCAAAGACGCTTAGGTGCTCGTCCTTCAGGCCGGGGGCGCCCTCAATGGTCTCGTGCTCGTCGATGTAGGACAGGATGTTGGCGACGCTCGCGTCCTTGTAGCCCATCGCCTCCAGCGCCAGCGGCACGGTGCGGTTGACGATCTTGAGCATCCCGCCCCCGACGAGGTGCTTATACTTCACCAACGCGATCTCCGGCTCGATGCCGGTGGTGTCGCAGTCCATCATGAAGCCGATCGTGCCGGTGGGAGCGATGACGGTCACCTGGGCGTTGCGGAACCCCTGGCGCTTGCCCGCGGCCAGGGCCTCGTCCCAGGCGGCCTCGGCCGCGGCCAGCAGGTCCGCCGGGCAGTGCTCGCGGCTGATGCCGTCCACCGCCGAGCGGTGCATGGCGACGATCTTCAGCATGGGCTGGCGGTTGCGCATGAATTGCTGGAACGGTCCCAGCCGGCTGGCGAGCTCGGCGCTGGTGGCGTAGGCCGTGCCGGTCAGAATGGCCGTGACGGCCGAGGCGTAGGCCCTGCCGGCGTCGCTGTCATAGGGCAGGCCCATGGCCATCACCATCGCCCCCAGGTTGGCGTAGCCCAATCCCAGGGCCCGGTAATCGTGGCTGTTGCGGCAGATCCGCTCGCTGGGGTAGCTGCCGTGGTCGACCAGGATCTCCTGGGCGATGATCATCAGCCGCACGGCCGCGCGGAGCGCCTCGACGTCAAAGCTGCCGTCAGGCCGACGGAGCTTCAGCAGGTTCAGGCTCGCCAGGTTGCAGGCCGAATCGTTGACGAACATGTACTCGCTGCACGGGTTGGACGCGCAGATCTGTCCGCCCTCCGGGCAGGTATGCCAGCGGTTGACCGTGGTGTGGTACTGCACGCCCGGATCACCGCAGACGTGCGTGCCCTCGGCGATGAGGTTCAGCAACTCGGCCGCCGAGTGAGTCTCCATCGGCTGGCCGGTAGTGACCGCAAAGGTCTGCCACGGGCGCCCTTCCTCGGCCGCGGTCATGAACTCGTCCGTCACGCGCACCGAGAGGTTGGCGTTCTGGTACATCACCGAGCTGTAGGCCTCCCCGTTGAACGAGCCGTCGTACCCCTGCTGGATGAGCGCCCAGGCCTTCTTCTCCTCGTTCATCTTGCAGCTGATGAAGTCGCGGATGTCGGGGTGCTCGCACCGCAGGGACTGCATTTTGGCCGCCCGGCGGGTCTTGCCTCCGGACTTGACCACCGCGGCAATCTGATCGTACACCCGCATGAAGCTCAGCGGCCCCGACGGCTTGCCGCCGCCGGAGAGCCTCTCGCGGCTGCTGCGGAGCGTGGACAGGTCCGTGCCCGTGCCCGAGCCGTACTTGAACAGCATGGCCTCGGCGTGGGCTAGGCGCATGATGTCCTCCATGGTGTCCTCGACGGACTGGATGAAGCAGGCCGAGGCCTGGGGGTACTCATAGCTCCGTAGCGTCCTGGCCGGGCAATTGGCTGCCCCGTCCCAGTGGAAGTTGCCTTCCGAACCCCCGATCCCGGCTTGGTGGTACAGGCCGACGTTGAACCAGACCGGGGAGTTGAACGCGGCGACCTGGTTGACGCACAGGCTGGTGAGTTCGTGATAGAAGCGCTCGGCGTCCTCGTCGCTGGTGAACAGCCCATCGGCCTTGCCCCAGTCGGCGATGGTCCGCGTGACGCGGTGGATGAGCTGGCGGACGGAGTGCTCGCGCTGGGGCTTGCCCTTCTCACCGTAGAAGTACTTGCTGACGACCACATTGCAGGCCAGTTGGCTCCAGTCGGCGGGCACTTCCACGTCCTGCTGCTCGAAGATCGTGTTGCCCTTCTCGTCGGTGATCTTGGCGGTGCGCTTCTCCCAGACGATCTGATCGAAGGGGTCCTCCCCGGGGGTGGAGAAGATCGGCTCGATCCCCAGCCCGTCGGGGGCGCGGCGCGCGGCCTCGCCGGGCAGATCTTCCGTAGAACTGTCGGCAAATCTGGCCGATTCAGGTGGCGACATATGTGCATCTCCAACGTCTAAGGAGGGACCTAGGACTCGTGTTCTCCAGACCTCGCCGCGGACGGGCCGTCCACTCACTCCCATAACGACGTGCACAACAGGCAAGCACACAGCCAATGCAGTGGGGTACTCTGTTGCCCTCACTGTGCCGAGCCGGCGTGGCCTCACCTGCTAGCCTGACCGACGTGCGATCCGAAGTCAGAATGTTACCCAACATATAGCAGTCGTCAATAGGTAAAACCACAAAATATTGTTGTCCGGCGCAATGCCATGCCCCGAAGGTGGTTGTGCGCAAGTCCTGTTACTTGCCAACACCTGCCAACACCGAACATAATGCTAACATACGTGCAGGCTCATGTCAAGAGAATTCCATATATGGGGGGCTGTGAATTCTCGGCGTACAAGCTGTTGATTTGTGTTGGCAAATGCCAGGGGCCGCGGAACTCGGGCAAAACGGCAGGCAATGCTCTTTTGCGCGGCCTGATGTGCCCCGGCCCGACGTTAGGGGACAGGACGCGACGAGTAGGTGGTTTGGCCCTGGCTGCGGGGGTGTCGCCGGGGCCTTTCTGTGCTGGCGGGTGCACCGCAGGATGGTGCGATCAGGACCTTGGCGGCGTTGGGCAATCGCACCGTTTCGGCGCGGCAGCGCCCCGATGGGGACGCTATAATCCAGTGCCCAGACGCGCAATCGCGGCCAATCGCGACCGCTGGAAAGGCCCAGATGCCACAACGCGACAACACACCCCCCAGCGTGCGGCAGCAGGTGCAGGCTGTCGTCGATCATATCCGTCCTCTCCTTCAGGCCGACGGTGGAGACATCGAGCTGGTCGACGTCGACGAATCGACCGGAACGGTCTCGGTGCGTCTCCAGGGCGCCTGCCGCGGCTGCCCGTCGGCGGCGATGACGCTGACGATGGGCGTCGAGCGCCACCTGCGGGAGAAGGTCCCCGCCGTGCAGAAGGTCGTCGCCGTCAGCTCGGCAGCCCCCGCCGTCAGGCGGGGGATCACATGACGCGCGGCGGGAGCGTTATCCCCGTGCTGACGCACGGGGCTTCCGCGACGCCGCCCGAGCGAGGCGAGCGGCTTGACCGCCTCGGGTCGGCCTACTACGATGGCGCCGTGATCCTGTTGCTGGACAACTACGACAGCTTCACCTACAACCTGCTCCAGCGCGTGGGGGAGCTTGGGCTGGGGTTGGACATCCAGGTCATCCGCAACGACGCCATGCCGCCCGCCCAGGCCCAGGAGACCTTCCACCCCACGCACCTGATCATCTCCCCCGGTCCGTGCACGCCTAACGAGGCCGGGCTGAGCTGCGAGTACGTGCTCCATTTCCACGGCCGCATACCTATCCTGGGCGTGTGCCTGGGCCATCAGGCCATCGGCCAGGCCTTCGGCGGCAAGGTCGTCCGGGCCGATCGGTTGATGCACGGCAAGACCAGCCAGATTTGCCACGACGGCAAGACTATCTTCACCGGCCTGCCCAACCCCTTCACGGCTACGCGGTATCACAGCCTGATCGTGGATCCCGTGGGGCTGGACAGGGACTTCGAGCAGACCGCCTGGACCGAGGACCGCCACGAGCTGATGGGCATCCGCAGCCGCTCGGCCCCGACGGAAGGCGTGCAGTTCCACCCGGAAAGTTTCCTCACGGACGTCGGCCACAAGCTGTTGGCCAACTTCCTGGACCTTAAGGTTTCCCCCCGGCGATGAAGACGGCCCAAGCCTCCCCCGCCAAGTCCCCCGCCCGCTGGGGTCGCCTGCACCCGCACGGGACGGCGGCGGCGGTGCTGGGGGTGCTGGTCCTGGTGATCTTCGCCGACGTGCTGCTGGACTCGCGCCCGCGGGTCCTGGGGCGCCAGTGGTCCGATACGTACAAGCAGTTCGCCTACTGGCGGCAGTTTGGCTTTGCCGAGCTGGCGGCGGGCAACCTGGCGCTGTGGAACCCGCACATCTTCTGCGGGTGCCCGTTTTTCGGCGGGGCGCAGTCGGCGCTGCTGTATCCACCCAATTGGCTGTTCGTCTTTTGCCCGCTGGTGACGGCGCTGAATCTCAGCTTCGTTCTCCACCTGTGGCTGACGGGCGTGTTCATGTACGCCTGGGCGTTCTATCGCGGGCTGGGGACCGCGGCAGCGACGGTCGCGGGGGCGGTGCTGATGCTCTCGGGGGCGGTGTTCATGCAGGTGATGCCCGGGCACCTGCCGCACCTGTGCACCCTCGCCTGGGCGCCGCTGGTGCTGCTGGCCGTCGACGGTCTGATCGATCGGCCGGGGCTGGGCTGGGCGCTGCTGGGGGCGCTGGCGGTCGCGATGCAGGTGCTGGCCGGCCATCCGCAGTACTTCTTCTACACGGCGGTGACGGCGGGCCTGTATGGGGCGCTGAACCTGGTCTTCCGGGCGAGGCGGCGGTGGGTGTCGGTGGGGGGCATCGCGGCGATGTTCCTCGGCGCCGCGGCGCTGGCGGCGGTGCAGCTGCTGACGACGTTGAGCGAGTCGGCCGAGACACTCCGCAGCGGTGGGATGGCGCTGGACAAGGCCGCCCAATACTCCTTCCCGCCGGAGAACTTCGTGTGCTTCCTGGCCCCGATGATGTTCGGCGGGACCGAGGAGATGACCTACTGGGGGCGGTGGTTCCTGTGGGAGGTGCAGCCGTTCATCGGCATCGCGGGGCTGTTCCTGGCGGTCTACGCCGTCCTGGCGGCCCCGGCGGAGAAGCGACGATTCTCCGTGCTGATCGTGGCCGTCGCGCTGGTCCTGGCCATGGGCGCGTACATTCCGGCGCTCTTTCGCCTGACGCACGATTACGTGCCGGGGTTCGATCACTTCCGCAACAGTTCCCGGTTCCTGTACCCCGCGACGCTGTTTCTGGCGATGCTTTGTGGGCTGGGCTTGCAGGCCCTGGTTTCCCGCGGGCGCTTCGTGCTCGGCTCAGTGGCGATTGTGCTAATCCTCGCCCTCGCGCTGGCGGTGGCGGGGGTCGTGATGTACTTGGGGGGGTTGTCGCCGGAGGGGGAGGGAACCGCCTGGCACAACATCCTTGCGGCCATGCGCCGGACGGGTGAATCTTGGCAGCCGAAGGCCATCTTCAGCGACCCCGACTTCATGCGCCAGGCAGGGACCTTCGCCGCGGAGTCTCTGTGGATCGCCGCGGGGACGGCCGTGGCGCTGGCGCTGGTGCTGTTCCTGGCGCGCCTCTGGCCGCGTGCAGGGTTCCTGGTGGCGGGGCTGGCGATGGTGGAGCTAATCGTCTTTGCCCGCTTTACCCAGCGGCCCACGTTCCAGCTCGGGGCGGGGCTTCCGCAGGCGCTCCAGCCGTATGTCCAAGGCCGCGGGGATGACACGCGGACGCTCAACCCCTTCCTGCCGAACCTGGCGATGGCCGTCGATGGGGCCGACCTGTGGGGCTACGACTCATTTGTCCTCCGCCGCTACATGCAGTTCATCTACTTCACGCAGGGTTGGCCTATCGAAGATGCCGACTTCTTCCAGCACGTCGGCGCCCTGCGCCCGCACGGCCTGTTTGCCATGCTGCGCTGCCGGTGCGTCCTGCTCCCCGACGGCCTGGTGGCAGTCGAGCCGATGGGCCGGCTGCACCTGGTCGGCAGCTTCCAGGTGTGCCCCAGCCGCGAGGCGGTGTTCGACGCCATGAGCGCCACCGACTTCGATCCCCGAGCGACCGTGATCCTGGAGCGGCCGCCCGCCATCGCCCCTGCCGGTGTGCCCGACCCTGGCAGGGCCAGGGTGGTCCAGTCGTCCACCGACGCGATGACCATCGAGGCGGAGCTTTCGGCCCCCGCCATCCTGCTGGTGACCGACGCCTACAGCAAGTCCTGGCGCGCCCGCGCCCTGCCCGGCAGCAGTCAGCGGGAGTACACGGTCATGCCGGCCAACTACTGCCTGCGGGCCATTCCGCTGGGGGCCGGGCGGCATCGGATCTGTCTGGAGTACCGACCGAGCGGCTTCCTCATCGGCCGGTGGGTGTCGCTGGTTGCGGTCGCGGTGACCTTAGCGGTGCTGGTCCTGCACCTGGTCCGCAGGCGCGCCTGGGGCGGCAGGGGCAAGCCCGCCGCGCAGGGGGCGGTGACCTACGTCAACCCCCGCAAGGTCCCCAGGTCCTGAGCGGTGAGAAGCCCCGTGCGTCAGCCTGCCTGCCGGCAGGCAGGCACGGGGATAATAGTCCCATTGCGTGGCGCACCATCCCCCGCCTGACGGCGGGGGCTTTCTCGTGGACCGACCTGTGCCGGGGTGGTCACGAGCGTGCAGTCGTGTTGCCACCCTGCGCCCGGGGCGGTACGATGGACGTTGCGCCACCTTGCGAGACATCGCGTATGGCCAAAGTATCGGTGATCGTGCCCGGCGCCGGGGCGGGGAAACGGTTCGTCGCCGCGGGCGGCAAGATCTTCCAGCCGCTGAATGGCCGGCCGGTCTTCATCCGCACGCTGGAGGTCTTTGTCACGCGACGGGATGTCTGCCAGGTGCTGCTGGTGGTGGCCCCGGGTAACCTGCACGAGGTCAGGCGCCGCTTCGGTTCGCAGTTGGACTCGATGGGTGTGACCGTGGTGGCCGGCGGGGCCACGCGGAGTGAGTCCGTTCGCAACGCCCTGGCGCACCTCAGCGATCAGGCCGAGCTGGTCTGTGTGCATGACGCAGTCCGGCCGTGCGTCAGCCCGCTGTGGGTGGACGCGGTCTTTGCCCAGGCCCAGCGGGCCGGCGCAGCCATCCTGGCTTGCCCGGTGCACGGGACGCTGAAGCGCGTCTCGCCCGCCGGGGTTGTCCAGGGAACCCTGCCGCGGGCGGAGGCCTGGGAGGCCCAGACGCCCCAGGTCTTTCGGCGCGACTGGCTGCTGGCGGCCTACGCCACAGGCGCCGAGGCCACCGACGACGCGCGTCTGGTGGAGGCGACCGGCCGGGAGGTCTCGGTGGTGCCCGGCGACGTGCGGAACATCAAGATCACCACCGCCGCCGACCTGGCGATAGCGGCCGCTGTGATCGACACGCTGCCCCGGTGAAAGGGGTGCGGAGGAAACTGCGAAAACCTCCAGCGTTTGGCCGACGTCTAGATAGAATAGGTACTTGCAGCGTCGTGCTGAGGAGGCCTTGGTGACCGGTAGCATCAGCGGTGAGATGACCGACTCACCCGCCCGCAGGAGGGACTGGAAGGGTTTTTCCCTGCGGGCCGCCGTCATCTTCCTGGCGGCCATGTTCGTCTACATCCCCGCGATGCAGTCCAGGTGGATCTGGGACGACAACCTCCTGATCACTCAGTACGTGGTCATGCAGCGTCCAGACGGGCTGCGGATCTTCTGGTTCCCCTGGACGGACGCCGACCTGGGCGACACGGTGCCGGACTACTATCCGATCACCTGGAGCACGCTGTGGTTGGAGTGGCGGCTGTGGGGTGACTATCCTCCGGCCTACCACGTGAGCAACTGCGTGATGCACGCGATCTCCGCGGTGCTGGTGTGGCGGGTGCTGGTGGGGCTGTCGGTCCCGGGGGCGTTCCTGGCAGGGCTGATCTTCGCGGTGCATCCGGTCAACGTCTGTTCGGTGGCCTGGGTGAGCGAGCGCAAGAACACCGTGTCCATCATCTTCTTCCTGCTGACGCTGCTGTTCTATTTCAAATTTGACCGCTGGCGGCGGTGGTACTGGTACGTGCTGGCCTTAGTGATGTTCGTGCTTGCCCTGCTGTCCAAGGCCTCGGTGGTGACGCTGCCGGTGGTGTTGTTGCTGGGGGCCTGGTGGCGGCGGGGACGCGGCCAGGCCTCTGCGCCGGGGATTTTGGACCATCTGGTGGGCACGTGGCAGTGGGGTAGCGACGGCCAGCCCCACGTTCGCCCGGACGCGCGGGGGTGGCGATACATTCTGGCCGACCTCGTGCGGACGGTACCGTTCTTCCTCCTGGGCGCGGCGGCGTCCTGGCTGATCGTCATCTTCCAGATACACCGCGTGATCCGCGGTGAGGAGATCTACCTGCCCGGGGAGGGCACGATCTGGTGGCGGCTGGCCATGGCGGGTTCGGTGCCGTGGTTCTACCTGTACAAGGCGCTGCTGCCGCTGAACCTGTTGATGATCTACCCGCGCTGGGACATTCATACCGGTTCCCTGGCGTGGTTCCTTCCGGGTGTGGTGCTGGTCGCCTCGGCGGTGGTGTTGCTGTGCCTGCACCGGAGGGCCTGGGCCAGGCACCTGATCTTTGCCCTGGGGTACTTTTTGGTGTTGTTGCTCCCGACGTTGGGCTTCTTTGACATGTACTTCTTCGTGCACTCGCTGGTGGCCGACCACTGGCAGCACCTGTCGATCATCGGCGTGATTGCGCTGGTCGTCGGGGTGGGCACGTGGGCGTTCCAGCGACGGGGCCGCACCCTTCGTTGGGGCGGGATAGCCGCCGGGGCAGTCGTGGTGGGGGCGCTGGGTGTGCTCACGTGGAACCAGACACTCGTGTACCACGACCAGATCGTGCTGTGGCGCTACAACCTGCCGAAGAACCCCAAGGCCTGGATGGGCCAGTACAACCTGGGCACCACGCTGGCGGAGACGGCCATGGACGAGACGGACCCCCAGACGCGACGCGGCGTGATGGAGGAGGCCCTGGTGCATCTGCTCAAGGCCACGGAGCTGCGCCCCACCGACGACGCGGCGCAGAACAACGCCGGGCTGACCTTGATGAACCTGGGTCGGCTCGACGAGGCTATCTCCTACCTCCAGCGCGCGGTGCAGAAGGCGAGCGATCGGCAGAACCCCCAAGCCGCCATGAACCTCAGCCTGGCTTACCGGACCAAGGGCAGCCTCTCCGAGGCGCTGAAGTGGGCCGAAGAGGCCCGGTCCATCCACCCGCAGCCTGCGCCCAGCTTCTACCTCGCCTATGCCGAGACGCTCGCGATGGCCGGGCGCCCTGAAGACTCCGTGGCGCAGCTCACCGAGGCCCTTCGAGTCGCACCCAGTTACGTCGAGCTGTGGTACCGCCGGGGCCTGTACCGCAAGGCCCTGGGCAGGGCCGACGAGGCCCTGGCCGACTTCCAGGAGGCCCTGCGCCTTCAGAACAACGCGGCGCCCGTGCTCACGCAGATAGGCCTGATCGCCCAGGAGCGAGGGCATCGCGACGACGCGCTTGACTTGATCACCCAAGCGGTGCTGTCCGCCCCGGGCAACCTGGAGGCGCGCTACCGCCTGGGCCTGCTGCTGCTGGAAATGGGCCGAGACAGGGAGGCCGCCACGCACCTGGGGGTGGTCGTGCAGGCTGATCCGTCCCATGCGGAGGGTCGGGGGAATCTCGCCTTGGCGCTGCTCCGCTCGGGGCAGACTGCCCAGGCCATTGCCGAGTATCGCAAGGTCCTGGAGCTCCAACCCAACTGGACGCAGGCCCAGTGCGACCTGGCGAGACTCCTGGCCCACCCGCGCAGCGGCAGCGATCGCAACGTCTCCCAGGCCGTCACGCTGGCTGAGGCGGCGTGCCAGACCACGAAGTACGAAGATCCCCGGGCGATGGAGACACTGGCCATGGTCTACAGCGAGGCCGGCCGGTTTGACGAAGCGGCCAAGGTCCAGCGGCGGGTCCTGGAGCTGGTGACCGGAAAGGCCAGCCAGCAGGTCCTTGACGGCCTCAGGAGCAGGCTGGAACTGTATCAGTCGCATAAACCGTTTAGCGCTGTCGAGACGGCGCCCTAGGCACAAGGACAGGAAGCTCACTCATGTCATCCTCCTTTCCCTCCAGGTCCCCCGGGCGCGGCGACGCGGTGTCGATCATCGTGCCGACGTACCGGGAGGCCGAGAACCTCCGCCCACTGGTCGACCGCATCCGCCAGGTGATGCCCGCGCTGGGGCGATCCTGGGAGGTGATCATCGTCGACGACGACAGCCGTGACGGCAGCGACCAGGTGATCGCCGAGCTGGCCGCCGAGGGGCTGCCGGTTCGCCTGATTACTCGCGTGGGTGTGCGCGGCCTCAGCTCGGCCGTCATCGATGGCTTCGGCCGGGCTATCGGCGACACCCTGGTCTGCATGGACGCCGACCTTAGTCACCCGCCCGAGGCCATCCCCGCGCTGCTGGACTGCCTGGCCGGGGGCGCGGACTTTGCCATCGGCAGCCGCTATGTCCCGGGGGCCAGCACGGATGAGGGCTGGGGACTGTTCCGCTGGGTCAATAGCAAGGTGGCCACGCTACTGGCCTGGCCGTTCACCAAGGCCCGCGACCCGATGGCAGGGTTTTTCGCGTTGCCCCGGGCGGTCTTCCATCGCGCGGCGGCCCTTAACCCCATCGGCTACAAGATCGCCCTGGAGCTGATCGTCAAGTGCGGCTGCAAGGACATCCGCGAGGTGCCCATCCACTTCGCCAACCGCAAGTTCGGCCAGAGCAAGCTCAGCCTCAAGGAGCAGGTCAACTACCTCAAGCACATCAAGCGCCTGGCGGACTACAAGTATGGCTGGTTCTCCAGGCTGTTTCAGTTCTGCCTGGTCGGCGGGACGGGGGCAGTCGTGGACCTGTCCGCCTACGCACTGCTGCTAGACCTGGGGGCCCATCCTCTGGCCCGAGCGATGTCGGCGACGGAAGCTACCCACAAACTGATGATATACGCTGCCCGCGCCCTGGCCATCTTGGTGGCCATGACGTGGAATTTCTTTTTCAATCGGCGCGTGACGTACAGCCACATGCGCGGTGGAAGGGTCTGGGCGCAGTATTGGAGGTTCGTCAGCGCGTGTAGCGTGGGAGCCGGGATCAACTGGTTTATCAGTTGTTTCCTGCCCAGCAAGGCGGCGTTCTTCAAGGCCCACTTGCTGGCCGCGGCCATCGTCGGCATCCTGGCGGGGCTGCTGTTCAACTTTACCCTCTCCCACCTCTGGGTCTTCCGCCGACGGCAGCGCGGTGTGGGCGGCGAGGGTGCGTAGCGGCGTTCGTTCGATAGGAGGCGCGGGTGAAGATCGGCATCCTGTCCGACTCCCACGGACAACTGAAGCGCCTCAAGTCGGCGCTGGAGGCCTTGCAGGCCGCCGGGGCGGAGGCGCTGGTGCACTGCGGGGACCACGGCTCGGTCGAGTGCCTGGCGGCCTTGGCTGCCCCCGGGCTGCCGTGCTACACCGTGGCGGGTAACATGGACCGCTCCGCAGAAGTCCTGGCCGACGCCGCGAAGGCCTCCGGGGTGTGCTTTGACCGGCGGGTGGTGATTGTCCCCCTGGGCGACGGGCGGACCCTGGCCGCCGCCCATGGCAACGATGCGGCGCTGCTGCGGCAGCTCGTCTCCTCCGGCCGGCATGCCTACGTCTGCTGCGGCCACGCGCACAAGTTCAGCGATCAGCGCGCGGGCCCCGTGCGCGTCATCAACCCCGGAGCCCTGTACCACTGCCGCCCCTACACCGTCGCCGTGCTGGACACAGCCACCGACGAGCTGCACGTGCTGACCCTATAGCCACCAGGGGCGCGCCGCGTGTGCGGCGCGGGGCGCTCAGCAGGGAGGGGCCGGGAAAAGTTGGGCCAAGGCCGCAGTGAGCTCCGCGTAGAGATAGGGCAGGCCCGCAGCGTCGTGGAGGCGGCGGATCTCGCGGTGGGCGGTCTCGTATTTCTGCTGGAAGGCCTCCCGCGCGCGAGCGTCGCAGAAAAACAGCCGACAGCCCAGGGCCCGCACCGGGTGCACCGTGCAGCGGGCGTCGACCTGATAGGGGCACCGGGTGGGCCCCGGCGGGTGGGGCGGCCGGGCAGCGGTCAGCAGCGCCAATTCGCCCGTCGAGACGTACAGCCGGTGTGCGCTCGCGGCGAAATCACAGCACGCTCCGCAGGCCTTGCAGACCCAGCCCCGCGCCGGCGCGGTGGCATCGACACGGGCATAGAGCGCGCGAATCGCCGCCAGGAACTTCTCATCGGCCCGGCAGCGCGCAACCGCGGCGACCAGGGACCCCGCCCCTGGGCCGCGAGGCTCAGCGGCCGGTGACGTTGCATCGGGTTTGGATCTCATCGCAGTCGAAGTGCTCCCCGTGGTCGATCCCCGGGCAGCGCGCGGCGGCCTGCGACCACGCGTCGGCGCTGCGCAGGTTGGTCGGCCAGAACGGCCAGGTGCGGCACTGCATCGGACGCACGGGATAGATCGCGCAGCCCCGCCCGCGGTCGCCGTCACCGGCCAGGAACACGCAATCGCGGCTGTCGGAGCACTCGCGCAGACTGAAGCGCCCGCCGACGGCCCGGACGTATCTCTGGTGCACCTGCTCCGGAGGGATGCCCAGGCGGTCGGCGATTGCGGCGATCTCCTGCGCCGTCGCCCACACGTAGCCTTCCTCCGGCCCTGCGCAGCATCCGCCGCAGCGGACGCAGGCGAAGTCGAGCCCCGCGGCGTACCAAGGCACCCTTTCACCGTCACCGGCCATAATGTGTCAGTATAACTTTTCAGCCGGCGGTCCGTATGGTCTAATGGGGGTTCGCGCGCTTGGGCGGCCTTGAGGCCGCCGCGACCCGGCCCCGATGGACGGCACCCCGTCGCCCCTCGGTCCGCCAGGAGACGAAAGGAGTGAGCCATGTCCGGTTGGCTGCGCCTGGCTGCAATGGGTTTGGCGGTGCTGTCAATCACCTGCGTGGGCAGCCCCGCCGTCGAGAAAGCCCCCGACACTCGCGAGACGGCACCGGCAGCCACGACGCAACCGGCGGCCATCCCTGCGTTTCCCGGGGCCGAAGGCTTCGGGGCCTACACGCCCGGCGGACGCGGCGGGAAGGTCACCGTGGTGACCACCTTGGAAGACTACGACAGGGACGAAGAGCCTATCCCCGGCAGCCTCCGCGGCGCCCTGGACACGAAGGAGCCGGTGATCGTGGTCTTCGCCGTGGGGGGCAACATCCAGCTGAAGCGCCGCCTGTGGGTGGGCAATCCTTACGTCACCATCGCCGGCCAGACCGCCCCGGGTGACGGCATCTGCCTCCAGGGACAGTTGTCCGTCGGCAACGGCAATCACGACGTCGTCATTCGCTATCTCCGCGTGCGGCTGGGCGACCTGGCGCCCGGGGCCGGGGACGCCATGGGCGGGCGCACGGGGCGGAACATCATCATCGATCACTGCTCAGCCAGTTGGAGCATCGACGAGTGCGTGTCGTTCTACCGCAACAAGAACACCACGGTGCAGTGGTGCCTGGTGGCGGAAAGTCTGTACCTGTCGAAACACTATAAGGGGGAGCACGGCTACGGCGGCATCTGGGGTGGGGATCGGGCCTCCTTCCACCACAACCTGCTGGCGCATCACTCCAGCCGCAATCCCCGCTTTGGCAAGGCCGCGGGCCTGACCGACTTCCGCAACAATGTGATCTACAACTGGGGCTACAAGAGCGCCTACGGGGGTGAGGAGGGCCGGATCAACATGATCGCGAACTACTACAAGTCCGGCCCGGGCACGCGGGAGAGCGCCCGCAAGCGCATCATGGAGTTGGAGGCGACCGGCCAGTACTACATCGCCGACAACTTCGTGGTCGGCTTCCCGGAGGTCACCGCCGACAACTGGCAAGGCGTCCGATGGCGCGGGCCGATCCCGCCTAACCAGCGACACCAGACGCCCTTCGAGGCCGACCCGGTGACCACCCAGACGCCCCAAGAGGCCTATGAGCGGGTGCTGAAGCATGTCGGTGCCAGCCGTCCGCGTCGCGACAGCCTGGATACGCGGATCATCGAGGAGGTGCGCACCGGCACGGCCAAGTACGGGGCGACCTGGGAAGGCGGCGGCAAGGGCATCATCGACAGTCAGGACGACGTGGGCGGCTGGCCGGAGCTCAAAGGCGGGCCGGCCCCGGCGGACGGGGACCAGGATGGCATGCCGGACGCCTGGGAGACCGCTCGCGGGCTGAACCCCGCCGACGCCTCCGACGCCGCCACCGACCGCGACCGCGACGGCTACACCAACATCGAGGAGTACATCAACAGCCTGGCCGAGCCGGTGGACTAATCCGGCGCCACGGGTACGGATGCAGGAAGGATGCAACGTGGCGAGGGCGTCCTCAACTGTCCCGGGCAGGAGCGGCTAGGCCCCGAAGGCCTCTTGGTACCAGGCGTGCATTTCCTCGTCGCTGATGGCGGTGGTGCGGCCGACCTCGTATTCCGCTTCGACCTTCGCCCGGATGGCGAGCAGGCGCGGGTCGTCCTTGGCCACGTCCAGGTTGTAGTGGGTCTGGACCCAGTGCTTGATGCCGGCGGCGCCGCTCTTGTCGGTGATGGCGATGGCGACGGGTCGGTTCAGCAGCTTCTGGGTGTCGAAGCAGCTATAGATCTCTTCGCTCTTGAGCAGTCCGTCGACGTGGATGCCGGCCCGCGTGGTATTGAAGTCCCTGCCGACCAGCGGATAGTTGTGCGGCACCTCGTAGCCGATCTTGTCGCGGTAATACTCCCCGATCTCGGTGATGACGGTGTAGTTGACTCTGTCGTCCTGCCCGCGGAGCTGGGCGGCCTCGATGACCGCCCCCTCGATCGGCGTGTTGCCCGTCCGCTCGCCAAAGCCCAGCAGGGTGGCGTTGCAGGCCGAACAGCCGTAGAGCCACGCGGTGGCGGGGTTGACCAGCACCTTGTGGAAGTCGTTGTGCCCGTGCCACTCCAGCAACCTCCCCGGCACGCCGGCGTCGTGGATGAACCCGGCCACGAGCTTGGGCACCGACCGCGGCAGGGTGGCCTGCGGCCAGGGCACGCCGAACGACAGCGTGTCGCACAGGCGGATCTTGACGTCCATGCCGTACTGCTCGCGGAGCTTCATCAGCTCGATGGCGAACGGCACCACAAAGCCGTAGAAGTCCGCGCGGGTGAGGTCCTCGAAGTGGCAGCGCGGAATGATGCCGTTGTCCAGGGCCGCCCGGATGATGTCCAGGTACATGTCCATCGCCTGCCGGCGCGTCTTCTTCAGCTTCAGGAAGATGTGGTAATCGCTGCAACTGACCAGGATGCCCGTCTCGCCCAGGCGCATGTCCCGCACGGTCTTGAAATCCTCCTTGCGGGCCATGATCCAGCCGGTCACTTGAGGATACGCAAAGTTCAGCTCGCGGCAGCGGTCCACCGCCTGGCGGTCCTTCTTGGAGTACAGGAAGAACTCGCTCTGGCGGATCAGGCCGCTGCCGCCGTCCAGACGGTGCATCAGCGTGAACAGGTCCACGATCTGCTGGGCGGTATACGGCGGGCGGGCCTGCTGGCCGTCGCGGAAG
Source organism: Phycisphaerae bacterium (assembly GCA_022866005.1). Lineage (GTDB taxonomy): Bacteria > Planctomycetota > Phycisphaerae > SM23-33 > SM23-33 > JALHTV01. The sequence continues at coordinate 12,944 of JALHTV010000012.1, read as the reverse complement.
GTGGTGTCGGTGATCCAGATCTCCTCCGCGGGGGCCATCGGCACCGTGGCCGACTCGAAGATCACCCGGGGCAGCCGGCTGTAGGGGAACATCTCCCGGTACAGCACCGGTTCGGCGACGTCCTTCAACTCGTATGTCTGGACCTTGTCGGCCATCTGTGCCTCTCCTCGCTCACCCCCGCCGTTCAGGCGGCCCTTGCCTCGGACAGCCACGGGATTCTACGGGACATGCGGGGGTTTTCCAAGGCGATCTGCCCCCCGGGTGGGGGACGCTTCGCTTGACCGCATTCAGTTGCTGCCCTACGATGCGGTTCGGAAAGGTGAGGCATGAAGATTCGTCCCTACGAGCTTAGCGAGGTTCGCGTGGGCGAGTTCACCCTGGCTGGCTACAGCGTGGCCGGGGAGGAGGCGGTCATTGTCGCGCCGGAGCTGGACTGCGTTTTTGACATCGGCCGCTGCCCGCGCGAGGCGTTGGTCGTCAACCACCTGCTGCTGACCCACGGCCACATGGACCACGTCGCCGGACTGCCGTACTACTTTGCCCAGCGGGACTTCCAGGGCATCGCCACGGGGTGGCCGTGGTGCCGGCGGGTCTGGTCGGGCCGATTGAGGCCCTGATGAGCGCCTGGGGGCGGGTGGAAGGGCACGTGCCGCCGTACAAGCTGGTGGGCGTGGCCGACGGGGACAACTACGAGGTCCGCCGCGGTCTGATCGTCCGGGCCTTTGCCACGCGGCACATCACCGGCTCGCTGGGCTACTCCATCATCGACGTCCGGGCGAAGCTCAAGAGCGAGTACCTGGAGCTGTCGGGCCCGCAGATCGTGGAGCTGAAGAAGTCCGGTGTGGAGATCACCAACCGCATCGAGGTGCCGCTGGTGGCCTACCTGGGGGATACCGGCAAGGCCAGCTACTCCCACCTGCCTCACGTGGCCAACGCCCAGGCGCTGCTGATCGAGTGCACGTTCTTCGACGAGGAGCATCTGCACCGCGCCCGCGTGGGCAAGCACGTGCATGCCTCCGACCTGCCGGAGATGCTGGAGGGCATGAGCAACGCCAAGATCATCCTGGTGCACCTGACCCGCCGGACCAACATGGCCGCCGCCCGGAGAATCCTCCGCAAGACCCTCCACAAAGACATCCTGGAGCGCGTGACCTTCCTGATGAGCCGCAAAGACATCGAGGAAGAGTAGGGGGGTACCTGTGGTGTGCGGGTCACGAGGGACGCGCTTCGTCGCGTCCGTTTGTTCGACACCCCCGCCGTCGGCCATGACGGGGCGTGGTCCCTCCGGTGCTATTCGACCTTTCCCACGCGGATGTCCAGGTTGCTGCGCTTCTCGAGGCGTTCCTTGGCCCCGTCGCGGATCCAGAGGATGCGGTCGGACTTGTCCAGCATCTTGTGGTCGTGGGTGGCCGTGATGACGGTCACGCCGTGGTGGTCGCACAGGCCGCGGAGGATGTTGATGATCTCCTCCCCGGTGTGCAAGTCGAGGTTGCCCGTGGGTTCGTCCGCCAGCATGATCGTCGGCTCCATCGCCAGCGCGCGGGCGATGGCGACGCGCTGCTGCTGGCCGCCGGAGAGCTCGTCCGGCCGGTGGTGCAGGCGTTGGCCCAGGCCGACTTCCTCCAGGACTGCCGTGGCGCGCCTTTCGGCGGCGGTGTTGTCCATGCCCGAGAACAGCAGCGGCAGCATGACGTTCCGCAGGGCCGTCTGCGAGGGGATGAGGTTGAAGGCCTGGAAGATGTACCCGATGTGCTGGTTGCGGAAGTAGGCCAGTTGCAGGCTGGTCTGGGCGGTCAGGTCCACCCCGGCGATGGTCACCGTGCCGCCGGTGGGCTTGTCCAGCGCCCCGATCATGTTGAACAGCGTGCTCTTGCCGCTGCCGCTGGGACCCATCACCGAGAGGTACTCCCCGCGGAAGACGTCCAGGTCCATGTGGCGCAGGGCGTAGACCTCCTGGCCGCCCATGCGGTAGGTCTTGGTCAGCCCCCGGCAGCGGATGATCGTATCTTGAGTGGCCATGCGCGCGGCTCTCTCTTGGATCAGAACGGAATCCTGATGACGGACTTCGCCAGGAAGTTCAGGCCCACGCTGAGCACGGTGATCAAGCCCATGCCGCAGTGGAATCCCGCCGCCACCACCAGGATGTACGGGCGCCATTTCTTGCCCAGCTTCCTCTGGAAGTAGTAGCGCCCCAGCACCGCCCCGACGATCTCAGGCAAGATCTGGTGCGGCAGGGTTTGCCCCAGGCCGCGGACGATGCCGTAGATCATCAGGATCGGCAGGTGCAGCGGCATCATGATCGTGAACATCGCCACGCCGAACCCGCCGCCCATCAGCAGGTATCTCCAATCGAAGGCCTGCTCGAACGTGCTGAAGCGCCCCAGCGTGGCGCTGTACATGATGCACTTGTTGGCGGCCTCCTGCTCCCACATGACTTCGGTGTAGGGGAACTCCGGCCCGGGGATGGGTCCCAGCGACCAGATGAACTGGGCAAAGAAGATCGAGGCCAGCATCACGATGGGCACCAGGATCAGCTCGGCCTTCCAGAGCGACCAGAACCGCGTGCCGGTCAGCTCGGCCTGGCGGTAGAGGACGGTGCCTTTGCCGTAATCGTGAATGGGGGTCGGCAGGAACCAGATGGCCACCCCGCCGGTGTACCCCGACAGGATGAACGCGGCCTCGCGGACCATCGGGATGGCCACCACCTGCCCGGCCAGGCCCTCGAGGCGCGCGGTGACGTAGCTGATCACCGGGGTGTAGATGAAGGCGAAGAACAGCAGCACCTTCATGACGCCCGGGTGCCAGTCGATGAGGTAGCCGCTGACCAGGATGTAGGACACCGAGGTGAGGAGGTACGTGCCGATGACCGCCGTCGCCGGGAGGTCGCCGCGCCCCTTGGGTGTGATGGCCTCGGCCTCCATCTCGACGCGAAGCTCCCGCTGCTGCTTGCGGAGCTTGGCCTTGGCCTGAATGCTGCGCACCACCTGCCAGATGCCCGCCGCCGCGATGGCCAGAGACAGCCCGATAGTGAAGCTGAAGTAGAAGTCCAACTGGTTCAAGAACAACGTCTTAGGTGTGTTGTCGTCGCTGGGCGACCAACTGGTGAGGATTTGATGCTTATACAGCATCGGGTTGATGATGACCGTCAGCACCAGCCCGATGAACGAGCCCAGGATCGCAAAGAAGGGCATGGCCATTCCGGTGATCAGCAGCCCCATGTTCAGGTTGATGCCGGTGGCGACGGCCGGGAGGATGTCGGCGGTCTTGCCTGTCAGTTCCACGAACGGAATGGGCAGGATGGTGATCGGCTGATTGAGGATGGCCGAGGACAGCGCCGGCAGCGCCAGGTAGATCGCCCCAAAGCTCAACCCCATGATGCCGCCGATGCTGAAGATCCTCCACCGCCAGTTCTCGGGCTTCTCGGTGGCGCACGTGCCTTCTTCCTCCTGCTGCTCCGCCAGGGCCATGATGCCCGAGGCGCCGATCGGGGCCATGGGAAAGGGCAGCTTCTCGATGTCGCTGGCGATCCGGAACAGCCCGTACGTCAGGATGGTGCCGTTGATCCGGCCCATGAAGGTGCTGAAGATGACCATCCCGACGGCGGGGTACCAAGCCGGGTCGAAGAAGTTCCGTGTGGCCAGCACCTCCGGATCGCGAGGGGCGTACCAGTGGGGGATGTTCTGGGCCACGCCCATGCCGATCGCGGCTTGGCTTTGGACGAGGAACTGGTGCCAGATCAGCCCCTGGAACGGTTGCACCATGGCTGCCCCCGCCATGTAGAACAGGATGAACAGTTCCGCCCTCTTGAGGTGCTTGTGCGCCCGGCGGGCGACTTCGATGAACAGGATGACGGTGACCCACTGGGCCGCGGGCCCGACCCCCTGGCCGGCGAGCAGCGTCATGTACATCGCCCCGGGGACCATCATCAGCGCCACGAACAGCGCCCCAATGAGCGCCGCGAAGCTGAAGCCCTCCTCGAACGTCGAGGGCACCTTCATCAGGTTTCGGAACTCTTCCAGTTCCTTGTCGTAGCGGATGGTGCTCACGCCGTCCCTCCGATGCTCTCACCGTCGACCTGTTCCACGGGGAGCTGGTCCCACCCCCCAAGCGTCTTGGCGCGGTACTTGTCCATTACCTCCGCCGGCAGCGACCGCCAGATGAGCAGTTGCTTGCGCAGGTCGTGGATGAAGACGCGATTGCCGCGCTGCCAGTCGCCCGGGGCCCCGCTGAGACGGTAGATGAGGATGCGGACCTCGTCGATGCCCTCGATGTCGCTGGGCTGACTGAGCAGGGCGAAGCGCTGGTTGACGCCCAGGTCGAACGGGGCCAGCGCCACCGTCGCCTGGAAGCCCAGCATGTCGTTGCCCTTCTGGCGGAAGATGGAGCAGGAGGTCGTCGCGAACACGCCCAGCGACGTGTCCGTGTAGTTCTCGAAGTGCTCCTTCAGAAAGCTCACCACGCCCGTGATGTCGTAGGTAGACACGGTAAACGGGAAGATCAGGTCATAGAGGTTGCCCTTGGGCTTGGGGATCTGCCAGGTTCTCTGGATGCCCGGGTTGGCCGACCGCGAGGCCTTGATCGCCGGGTAGATCGTCGAGACCAGCACCGTGCCCATGACGATCACGATGGTCACCAGGGCGTTGGTGGAGCTGTAGTTCATGGTGGGCACGGACCAGCCGAAGGTCCCGCTCACCCAGGCCAGCAACCGCGCCACCACCTGGCCCAGCAGGTACCCGCCCATCCCGCCCAGGACCGCGTACATGGACGCCTCAGCGAAGAACAGGCTCGCCACGTGGGGCGGGGCCAGGCCCAGCGAGCTGAAGGTGTAGATCTCCCGCTCGCGGTCGCTGACGCTGCCGAGCATCGTGGCAAAGATGATCAGCCCGCCCAGCACCACCGGCACCAGCAGGTCCCGCCAGCCGGACGCCCTGACCAGCGAGGTGAAGACCAACCGGTGCACGCCCCCCTGGTCGCCCACGTGCGTGGGCACCTGCGCGATCCTCGTGATGGTATCGGCCATGTCGCGGATCGTGGCGACCTTGTCGTCGGCGGGGTAGATCGAGACGGAGCGAATTGTGCCGTCCAGGCGCCGGGCCTTGGCCGCGGGGATGATCACCACCTTGTCCACGTTGAACGTGACGAACTGGGCGCTCTGGACGTCGGGCATCTCCACCAGCGAGAGCGTCGTGGTGGCCTGCTCGTTGATGTTCTCTTCCGATTCCCCCGCCGAGGCCTCGTAGTCCACCGGCAGCACGCTGCTGCCGTCGAGCATCGTGGCCGTGGCCAGCCGATCGCTGACCGTGCCGGCGTAGGTGAAGGTCATCCCGGCCAGCAGCAGCTTGGCCTGGCCGATGTCAGCGGGGGTGAGCTTCAGTTCGTTGGCGATGGCCTCGGTGAGGAAGATGCCGTCGGCGGCCAGGAGGTCCACCCGGTCCGAGGGGGCAAAGAGCTCGGCCAGCTCCTCCTGGCGGGGTCGGCCCTGCGCGTCGGCCAGGTCGGCCGGGTCCAGCCCAATCGCCGCGGCCATGGGCACGATCCGCCGGGCGCCCTCGTCCGACAGCATCTTCTCCAGGCTCGCACCGGCGGTGTAGGCGTCCTTGGTCTGCTGGGCGGTCCCGGACACCCAGATCCGCGGCACGATTTCGGCGTCCTTGCCCAGGTAGCCGCCGAGCGTCTCGAAGACACCGTGGGTAATCGGGCTCCACAGCGGATGCCGCACGACGATGTGAGGCCGCAAGCTGGTCATCGCGCCCTGATAGCTCGGCCAGATGCCCCAGCTGCTCCCGAAGGAGGCAAACGTCAGGATCGTGAAGGTCAGCAGCACGACGGTGATGGCCGTCAGGAGCGTCCGCAGCGGCCGACGGCGCATCGTCGAAATCCCCATGTTCACCGCCGCCATCATCGTGCTCAACCGCGAGACGTCCGCGCTGTGCACCGTGGCCGACAGCCCCTGCATCTTGCGAACCTCCGTCTGGAGCTTGCGGACCATGATGAAGATTACCAGCGAGCTCAACAGGATGATCGCGAAGGCCAGGAAGATGATGATGGGCGTGGAAGCGATCTTGAACGCCGGGTTCACGCTGAACAGCAGCGCGAAGGTCGCCAGGAAGAACAGGGCAAACCAGCCGATCTGTCGGTAGATGTGCGGCGAGCCGATCACGAGGCGCTCCAGGGCGTAGGCAAACGGCATGGCCAGCAACAGCAGCAGCACGACGGCCGTGACCAGGTCGTTCATCACGTCGATCAGCGGGATGTACACCAGGCGCGAGAAGGCCGCCGACGTCTCCAGCGTGCCGAAGTACCAGCCTGCCGGCGCCTTGCCGCGACCGGCTTGGGCGTCGGTCTCCAGGTCCTTGGCCCGGCCGGTCAGGGTTTCCAGCGATTCCTGGTGGATGCGGACCTCCCGCAGCAACTGAAGGCGGTACTCATTCAGCGTCCGCAAGTCGTGGGCGGTCATGGGCGGGGACGCTGGGTGGTCGAACGGGTCGTCCAGGCTGAGTCCTTGCCCCTGATAGCGGTCCTTGGACTTGGCATTGTTCAAGACCACCAGGGTCATCTTGTTGAACAGCTTGATGCCCTTGGCGTCGGCGGGTGCGAAGACGCTGCTGATGTTGCCCCACTCGCACAGCAGGCTGCGATCTTTCGGGAAGGCGGCGGTAGACATGGCCCGCATGGCGGTCGAGGTGACGGCCCCGCGGTCGGCGCCGTAGTTGACGAGGGTCTTGTAGTGGGTCTTGAAGATCACCGGGGAGGCCTTGGTGAAGTCCGCGGCGGAGCCGGTGCTGCCGCCGATCCTGCTGGTGTTGGTGATGGCCTCGATGAGTCCCCTCCCTGTGGCCAGGTCCTCTTCGTCCCCGGTGCCGCGGTCGAACATCACCGCGACGAAGTAGGGCTTCTTGTAGTAGTTCGTGGAATACGGCCCGGTCTCAAAGATGCCGTGGACGTTGGTCTTGCAGAGAAACCAGTCCACAAAGCCCGGGACGGCCTTCTCCATGGGCATTTCCCCCCAGCCGTTGTTGGGGAAGATGGCGACGAACGCGTCGCCGATGGACCTCGTCCGCAGCGCCCCCCCGATGCCGCTGAGGTTCACCCTCGGGCCGACGCTCTTGATGCCGGTCCAGGAGGCCTCACCGAACCGCACCTCGGCCCGTGTCTTGGGCAGCAGGTTGATCCCCTCGTCGTCTGCCAGGTGCTTGAGGAACACCGCCACCTCGCCGGCCTGGTCGTACAGGGTTTTGGAGTCCAGCGCCGCCAGCGTGTCGGTGGGCAGGCCTTGGCGCGGCCGGCGATCCATCACGGTCATCACCGACAAGTTCCACACCGAGAACAGCCGCGCGATCGGGCCGCTGTCGGCGAACCGGCCGGGGGCGAACAGGCGGTTGTCGTACAACTGGGAGACGGCGCGATCGTCAAACCCCTTCACCCGGTCGCCCAACGCCTGGGCTACCGCATTGAGGGTCTTGAAGTGATAGGTGTACATGCCGGTGCGGTCGTTGTCCACCGGGGCCGAATCGTCCCCGTGGATGAACGTCCATCGCCGTCTGGCATCGCCCAGATCGATGCTGACATGGAGGACGATGGTGCTGCTCTGCGGCCCGATGGCCTGGTACAGACGCTTGCCCAGGCGGGTTTCCTGGGAGGCCTGGGCAATCTCCTCCAGGCGCCGGCGGTATTTGCTGCGGAAGATCTCCAGCAACCGATCGAACGTCTCCTGGTTCTGGGGATCGGGCGTCTTGTAGCGCAGCATGCGCTGGACGCTGTTCCACTGCAGGCTCTGCTCCGCCAGGACCTTGATCTCCGCGTCCAAGGCGTCCGCCGTCCCCTGGCGGGCCTGGATCTCCGCGTCCAGCGGGGCCTTCTGCTCCGCGGTCGCAGCGGCCTGGGAGGCCTTGCGAAGTCGCGCCAGGTCTTTCTGGATCTCCTCGAACGCCACGCGCTTGGGGCTGAGCACCTCCTCGATGCCGTCGCCGGTATTGCGAGCCTCGTCCCGCAGCAGGCGCAGAGCGTCGTCGAAGTACTTCATCTGTCGAGCGGCCGACCCCATCAGGTCCCGCTGGTTAAGGACGTCCAGGATCTGCTGGAAGTAGGTGGTCTCCTGGTCTTGTTCCTTGAGGCGGTCATCCAGGGTCGCGTCGGCGAGCTTGGTGTTCTTGATGCGCCGGTACAGGGCGCCGTAGAAGGCCCGCGCGCCGGCGTGGTTGAGTGTCTGGCCGTCGAAGAAGCACAGGACCACGTCGCGTCGCGGCCGGTGGGTGCGCAGGTATTCGGCGATCTGGAGCAGGGCGGCGCAGTTGCCGGCGTCGCGGGCGCCGGGAGACAGCTCGGGGACTTCCGAGTAGCTGTCCAGCGGGGCGGCCAGCAGGACGATCTGGCGGAGGCCGCCCTTCTCGAAGACCGGATTGGTGCCCCGCAGCACGGCAATGACGTTTCGGCCGCGGAGCTCCTTCCACTGGCAGGCGGCCCGGATCGTCACCTTGCCCGGACGGTGGGGGTTGGTCAGGTCCAGCTTCACCGCCAGCTCGTGCGGTACGTAGAACCGCGGCAGGTTGGCCGGTGTGTTGGCGTGATGATACGCCTGGATGTCGGGCGTCGAGCCTTCCGGCGGTCCCAGGAACAGCACGGCCTTGGCCCCGAAGGCGAAGGCGTTCATCCAGTTGGCGGCGCTGTCCAGGTCCATCGCGATGATCTTGCCCTGGGGGTAGTTGTTGCCGTACTCGGCCGCCGTGCCGCTGCCGGCGTAGACCACCTCACCGGTGAGACCCTCCTGGGGGGTGATCGAGGCCTGGACGACGTTCGGTCGCATCGGCAGGATAGGGTAACTCACACCGTCGGCCACCAGCTCGCACTGGGTGGTGACCGGTTGGACCACCGCGAAGGCCTGCGGGAAGATGTCCTCGTCCTGGAAGCCGATCTCCTTGAGCCGCTCCAGGACGTACCGGCCCGCAGCCAGGCTTCCGTCCTCGAACCCGGCCAGGCGGTGGGGCCGGGCCGCCAGGGCTCGCAAGTCGCTCTCGAAGGTCTCCAGGGACACTGCCGCCCTTAGCGATCCGCCCACGGCGGCGCCCACCAGGAGGGCCACGATGACGGAGATCATGCCTCGCTTAGCCATTTTCTTCGCCTCCGATCGCGCCGGTCTCGACCGTCACGTCGCGCCGGTCGGCCAGGCGTTCCACCTGGCCGTCGCGAAACCACATGATCCGATCGGCCATGTCGATCAGCCGGTGGTCGTGCGTGGCGCAGATGATCGTCACGCCGCGCTCCTCGTTGAGCTGTTGGAGGATCCGATGGATTTCGGCGCCGGTCTTGAGGTCCAGGTTGCCGGTGGGTTCGTCGCACAGCAGGATCGCCGGGTGGTTGGCCATGGCGCGGGCGATGGCCGTGCGCTGCTGCTGGCCGCCGGACATCTCGATGGGCTTGTGGAACCAGCGGTCCTTGAGCCCCACGAGGTCCAGCAGCGCCATGCCGCGCTCGCGGGCCTCGTCGGCGTCGACCCCGGCGAACGCCATCGGCACGGTGACGTTCTCCAGGCACGTCATATATTGCACCAGATTGTAGGTCTGGAAGATGTAGCCGATTTTGCGGCAGCGGAGGAAGGCCAGCTCGACGGCGTTGAGCTGGGCCACGTCCACCTCATCGATGAACACCCGCCCGCTGGTGGGGCTGTCCAGTCCCCCGACCATGTTGAAGAAGGTGCTCTTGCCCGAGCCGCTGGGCCCCATGACGCAGAGGAACTCGCCGCGGTGGATCTCCACGTCCACCCCGCGCAGCGCCTCGGTGGTCACCAGGCCCATGCGGTAGGACTTCTTGAGCTGGCGCGTGCGGATGATGACCGGCTGCTCCTCGGTGGGCGCCGGGGCCGAGGCAGGCGGCGTTCGGGCGGTCGACGTGTCGTTCATGATCGAATCGCTCGCTATTCGATGCGCATGGCTTCCATCGGCGCCAGCCGGGCCGCCACCCAGGCCGGATACACGGCCGCCAGGGCCGAGATGATGATGCTGACCACCAGCGCCACCGCCGCTGCCGCCAGCACGGCCAGGACCGGCAGACTCGTCAAGGCCATCAGACCGTAGCTGCCCCAGGCCCGCAGCTGGCCCAGGATAAACCCTAGGACCATGCCGATCGCCCCGCCGGCGATGCCCAGCATGATCGATTCCATGATGAAGTTGATCATGATGAACCCGTCGGTGGCCCCCAGGCACTTCATCGTGGCGATCTCGCGGAACCGCTCGGTGACGCTCATCAGCATCGCGTTGGCGATGCCCACAATGCAGACCATGAAGCTGACCACGATCAGGGAGAGTGTCCGGTTGTTGAACCCGAGGAACCCCTCCGAGGCCGCGACCTGCCCGACGTTGTTCTTGATGGTCTCCAGGCGGCTCTGGTCGGTCATGAACTCGGCCACCTGTCGGACGCGCCGGGCGTCCAGACCCCCCTTGGTGTCGCAGGCCGTCACCCCCACGAACCACTGGGCGCCCGACCCCGAGGACAGGTGCTCGTAGAGCATCTGGTCGTTGACCTTGGTGATGTTCACACCCAGTCGAGCGGCCAGGAGGGTCTTCACCAGCACCACGCCCTTGTGGGGCCGTGCGGGGGCTTTGGCTCCCTCGGGCTCCTCGTTTTCCCCCTCGCCCTCCGTGCCCACGTCAACCACGCCGGTCTGAATGGCCGCCGGCCCGACGTACAGCGCGAGCAGGGTCTTGCTGTCCACGCTCAGGGCCGCTTGCTCCCGCAGCTGCGGCAGGATGTCTGCGGGCATGCGGAAGCCCAAGGCCGCCAAGGCCCGGACCAGGGCCTCGTCGGCCTTGGTCAGCAGCGACTGCGGCGTCTGCCCGCCAGTTAGGAAGGTGCGTTGGACCTGGGCTACGGCAGCGGCGTTGGCCGAGAGGATCTTCTGACGGACCGGGGAGGTGTCCTGCCCGTCGGTCAGGAACTTCTGGAACTCCTCCACGGTCGTGGGAAGCTGGCGGGAAGAGGTCTTCAGTCCCTCCTGGAAGGTGGCGAACCTGGTGGGGTGGGTCAGCTCGGCAAAGAGCCCGTCGTCTCCGACCGGCCCCACCAGGATCCGGCGTTGTCCCTCAGCCAGGCTGCGGAAGTAGGCCAGATACTTGCGGTGGCGCCTGGCCAGCTCGACCAGGCGGCGGAGGTCCTCGTCGCTCAATTCCCCCCAGGCGACCAACTCGCCCCAGCGAGGCTGACCGGGGCTGGCCGCGGCCAGCTCCTCAGCCAGTTGCAGCTCGGTCATGGGGATGGAGATTCTGGACACCCAGGACCGGAAGGTCTCGCGGGGGGCGGTGCGCTCAGCGATATCTGCGGCGACTTGCCGCGCGGAGAAGCCTTCGGTGAGCATGACCATCAGGAACGCCCCGGCCAGGGCGATGATCGTCACCGTGATCGCCGCCCGGAACAGGCGGTACCTGACGCCGCTGAGCACCAGCTCCAGGCACCGCCGCAGCGGCAGGTGCACCTGATCTCTGACCTGGATCGTCTTCATGATCCGCGTGTGTCTCCGTCCTGGCCGACGATCACCACCAGACCGCGTTGCATGAGTTGACTGAGGAACTGGGTGACCGCCAACTGCGCCTCGCGGAACGACAGCTTGTGGCCGGCGGCGAATGCCTCGATGATCGCCTCGACCGTTCGCCGGCCGTCGCACATCTTCAGCACACCGGACCCCACCGGTTCCAGTTCCACCCGCCGATAGGGGGAGAACGGGAGAATCCAGCTCAGAGGGGGCACAAGGTACTTCGGCCTGGGAATCGGCACGGACGCCAACGTGCTTCCGTCAGACCGATGGTGCGTCTCCATGGCCCGGTTCGCGTGTGGCACGGCGTGAAGGAAGTTAGCCGCCGAGAGGCCATTTGGCAACTGTTTTTGGCCGCGCCGTGGGCTCATGGTCGCCTCTCAGGTCCGCTGGCCGCCTGCGGCACCGGCTGGCAGCACCGCACCGCCAGACTCGCCGGCAGCTCCAGCCCCGCATCTCGCGACAGCCGCGCGAGGGCGAGATGGTACAGCCGATTCTCCGCCTCGCACAGCCAAGCCACGTCCAGCCTCATGGGCCGAAGGTGGCGAAGGGTCGCACCCAGGCTGCCCTTGCCGCGGCTGACCTGGTGGTGCGCCGAATGCTCATTGAACGTCGTGGCGGTCTTGGTGACCGCGACGTGGCGGGGGGGCACCTGCTCGGAGAGCCAATCTTCCAGGGGCCCTTTGAGCCAGCAGTCGGGCATGGCCAGGCGCTCGACCGTGAGCGTCGCGGCGTCTCGGCCGGTGGTGGCGAACTGCCACTGCACGCGGCCGACGCGGCTGTCGCTGCTGCGCAGCCTGAACTGCTCGCCCAACTCCAGGCTCATGCCCATCGCCTGCCACAGGCGGACGGGCCCCGCGGCGTCCACGGCGACCGACTCCAGAACGGCTGCTTCCAGGGCGGTGTCGCGCTGCCCGGGCCAAAACAGCGTGGCCTCCACGAGCACCCTCCGGTCGCGGAACACCTTGGCCGCGTAGGTCACGCAGCCGCCCTCGCCTTTGCGCAGCACCCCGCACCACCCCGCGGGCAGGCCCCCCAGCCGCGAGACGTCGCGAAGCTCGCCCTTGGGGCTGTGGCGGTGCTTCTCCAGGAGCAGCTCGAGGTTGGGCGGGTGATCGGTCTCCTGCCAGCGGACGTCGAGGCGGTGGTAGTGGCGGTCGGTGAAGGTGCACCGCGGTGGCTCGTCAGGCCCGGCGGCCAGGGCGATTTCCCAGTCGCGGGGATGATCCACGCGCACCCCCCGCCAGCTTGTTCGCTCCAGAGCCCAGGGCATGTCTGCTCGATTGCCTGGCATGCAGGGATTGCGACCGGCCGCCATGCGCGGCGACCCGCCTTTATACCCCACCCCACCGGGGTCGGACAAGCTTTTCGCCCACCTCGGCCCCCCCACCGGCCGGCGGAAACGCTCATGCCCGCCCAGCGG
>JALHTV010000117.1 GCA_022866005.1 Phycisphaerae bacterium | reverse complement strand
CTACTGCCTGCTCTCGCGGCGGAAGGTAGCAGCGCTGGCGCTGGCGGTGGCGGCGTGCAGCTTCAAAGAAGACGTCCTGATCACCACGATCGGCCTGGCCGGGGGTCTGGCGCTGCTGGCCTGGCGGGAGCGACGGTACGCTGGGCTGCCGATGCCGGTGGCGGATTCGAATACCCCTCTCGGTGGCAATCCGGCGCCGGGTTCAGCGCCCGCCTTCGCTCAACTCCCGGCCCCTTGGGTGAGTGTGGTTGTCGCGGCGGGGTTTCTGGCGGTGACGGTGACGGTCTTTGCCACGATGGACTTCGCCCGCTACCAGGTCTCGCGGCACAGCGTCCTGGGCGAGAACGCCTGGCGGGTCCTGCTCTCTCCGGTGCTGCGCCCGGGGGTCTTCTGGCCGGAGGTCGTTAGCGACCGGTCGCTGGTCTTCCGGCTGATCCTTTTTGTCCCCTTCGGCCTGGCCAACGCGGTCCGCGGCTGGCCGATCCAGGTAGCCTTGGCGGTTCCCCTGGGGGCGCTTCTCGCGTGGCACAATGCCAACGCCAAGAGCATCGCCTTCCAGTACGTCACCTGCCTGATCGTGGTCATCACCTGGGCGGCGCTGATCGGGGTGAGGCGGTCGCCGGCGGGGCGGTCGGACCCGGCCAGGACGATGGCCGTGGAAGGCGCGGCGGCCCTGGCCACGGCCTTGTGCATGTCCTTGGTCTTTGGGGTTCTGCCCTCCAGTCCGCCGACCACGCCATTCCATGTGGGCCAGGACCGCCGCGCTGAGTGGACCGCCCATTGCCGCAGGCTCGACCGTCTGGTGGCCATGATCAACCGGCCGGACACGTCCGTCGTGGCCAGCGGGCGCGTGGCATCGCATCTCCTGGCCGTCCGCCGGCTGGAACCCATCTCCGACGCCCTGGACCGCCAGGACTTGCTCGCCCGCGAAGCCGGGCCGGGGCGAACGTGGATGGACGTGTTCGAGTGGGTGCTCCTGGACCGCCAGGACATGCTGCAACTGGGCCGGGAGACCATCGACGAGACGGCGATAGCGTTCCTCCAGGCCGGTTTCCGGGTCTACTACAACGCCGACGACATCCTGCTGCTGCACCGCCCCACCCCGCGCTAGCGCGATGGACGAACTCGCAGCACGGAGCCTGGGCGTCGCGGGGGCCCAGAGCACAGCCGGGGCGGCTGTGCCACACATCCAGGCTGGGCATGTGGCTCGGCCCCCTCGGCCGAGCATCTCATCATGTGGCGGCCGAAAGGGGTCTTTTGTAGAATCGCGCGGCCCTGGCCTGACAGGGAATAAGCCATGAAGGTCATCTACAAACTCCGCGGGCTGCTCATGGCGCCACTGATGATCTTCGTGACCTTGTGCACATGGGGGGAGACCGACAATGATCTGCTCGCCTGGGGGATCGGGGGAGCGACGTTCGCGGTCGGGCTGGCCCTGAGGGTGTGGGCACAGGTGCACTTGCGTTACCGCCTGAAGGTCAGGAAGACGCTCACGACCACCGGTCCCTACGCCTGCGTCCGGAATCCCAGCTACATCGGCAATACGATCATACTGTCGGGGGTCTGCATGCTGACCGGGATGTTCTGGTTCGTCCCCGTCCAACTGGTTTACTGTGCGGCCGTCTACAGTCTGGTTGTCCGCTATGAAGAAGCCTACCTGGCCACCACGTTCGGTGCGCCTTACCTGGAGTATTGTTCCGCGGTTCCCAGGTGGTTCCCCAGGTGGCGGGCGTTACAGACCAGGGCCGACATGGGGTCGTACCTCATCCCCAGCCTGCTGGCCGAAGCCCACAATCTGCTGTACTTGCTCCTGTTCGCCGTGAAGGAATTGGCTGTCCGTTAGCTCGCACAGGCGGGGCGCCGCGACGGCTACTGCTCCTCGGCGGGCGGCGGCGGGCTTGCCGGGGGTGTGGCGGGTGCGGTCAGCGACGCGGGGGGTTCGATGGGCAGGTGGAGTGTGAAGACGGCGCCCTGGCCGGGGGAGCTTTTCAGCGTCAAGCGCCCGCCCAGCAGGCCGGCCAGCTCCTTGGCGATCGACAGGCCCAGGCCCGCCCCGGCGGCCTCCTTGGTCAGCGAGCGGTCGGACTGGTAGAACTTCTCGAAGATGCTCTGCTGGTCGGCGTCGGCGATGCCCGGGCCGGTGTCGGTGACGGCGATGGTGACCTCTGGGGTCTGGGTCTGCCCCTCGCCGCTGGTCCCCACCGCGGCCGAGACGATCACGCTGCCGCCGGCGGGGGTGAACTTGATCGCGTTGGACAGCAGGTTGTAGAGGATCTGCTGGCACTTGCTGGCGTCGGTGGTGACGATGGGCAGGTCCTCGCCCAGGTGGGCCTCGAAAACCAGCTCCTTCTTGTCGGCTAGGGGCTTCATCAGCGCCACCAGCGTCTGGCAGGTGTCGATCAGGGAGACCTTGTCCCAGCGGATGGTGGCCTTGCCGGCCTCGAGGCGCGCCAGGTCCAGGATGTCGTTGATCAGGCTCAGCAGGTTTTTGGCGGAGGCGCCGATGTTCCGCCCGTAGTGGCGGGTGCGCTCCTCGGGCGACTCGCCCAGCAGGTCGGCGAACCCGATGATGCTGTTGAGCGGGGTGCGCAGCTCGTGGGAGACGTTGGCCAGGAACTCGGTCTTGACCTTGTTGGCCTCGAACAGCGACACGTTGGCCTGGGCCAGCTCGTCGAGCTTGAGGTCCAGGGCGCGGTTGGCGGCCCGGAGCTGTTCGTGCTGGTCGGCGATGGCGGTGAGCATCTCGTTGAAGCTGTCGCCCAGGCGCTGGAGCTCATCCCCGGTGCGGATGGTGCTGCGGACGGTCAGGTCGCCCTCGGTGACTTTGTCGGCCACGTTGCGGAGCTGCCGCAGCGGGCGGAGGATGAGCTTCTGCGTGAGGATGGCAAACAGGATGATCGCCAGCAGCGTCGCCAGCGCCGCCCCGACGACGAACGCCCCGCGCGTCCACCACACCAGCGCCCCGCTCTCGACGTCGGCGGGCACGGCCACGTCGATCATGCCGACCAGTTGCCCCGGCTGGAACTGATGCTCCGCGCCCGCCGCGGGTGCGTGGCACTTCATGCAGATCGGGTCGGCCCGCACGGCCCGGAAGCTGCGATGGACCGGCCGGCCCCGCTCGTCCTCGGTCTTGGTGACGGTAACCCCCTGGTGGGGCGTCCGGCGGAATGTCCGCGCCGCCGCGCGGGCTATGGAGTCCAGCGGCCGGTCCGGCTTCATCTGGGGTGAGAGCTTGATGAAGAACGGTCCGCTGCGACCATCCTCCACGCCGCCGGCGGCGTACAGTGAGGCGACCAGGTTGCCGATGGCAGGGTCCTTGGGGTCGCGCAGATGCTCGTCGATGACCAGACCGCTGATCTGCGCGCCTTGCTGCTGCATGGATTGTTCGGCCAGCACCTCCAGGAAGTACCACGGCACCACCAGCGCCGCGGCAATGATGCCCAGCACGGCCGCCCCAAACAGCAGCCGCAGCTTCATCGCCAGCGACAATCTCAAGTGCTTGGCCATCTCAGTGGACTATGCTACCGAGGTGAACGAAGGACCGGAATACCGGATTGCCGGAATACGGTGGACCGCCCGCCACAAAGATTGGCTCGCGCGACGGACGACGTGACCCCCCGCAGCCGAATTCGCACTTGGCACTATCGGTGCCGCAGGTAGGTCTCGCGGATGGACCGCAGGGTGTACCCCGAGGCGTTGAGGCGGTGGATGAGGGCGATTCGCTTGACCAGGCCGGCGTCGAAGAACCGCCCGCGCCGGTGGGGCGGGCGCAGGGGGCGGACCAGGCCGAGCATGCAGTAATACTCCACGGTCTGCTTGCTCACCCCGGCGGCCTGGGCGGCTTGGGAGAGCCGCATCGGCGGGGTTGGGGATGTCTTCTTGCGTGCCATAGGTGCTGGGGGCCTTTGAAATCTATCGCCTCCACTGCTGCGAGGACTTTAGCCCGCGCGGGCGCCGGGCCGGTGTCTTGACGGGCTCGGCGTGATTGTGCGATACTCATCCCAGGCCCATCGCCCGCCGGTGGAGGCACCGCTAGCCCCATGCTCGGACTGCTCAACAAGGCCCTGGTGAAACTCGTTGGCGGCACGCGCAACGAGCGCATCGTGCGCGCGAAGATGCGCCTCGTCCAGGAGCGCATCAATCCCCTGGAAGACGAGGTCCGCGCCCTGAGCCCTGAGGCCCTGTTGCAGCGGAGCGTCGACCTGCACCGTCGGCGCCGGGCCGGTGAGGCCCGCGACAGCCTGCTTGCGGAGGCCTTCGCCCTGGTCCGCGAGGCCACCCGGCGCGCCCTGGGGCTGCGACTGTTCGATGTGCAGTTGGTCGCGGGGATGATCCTGGACGAGGGGCGCATCGCCGAGGAGGCCACCGGCGAGGGCAAGACCTTCGCCTGCTACCCGGCCATCTACATGGCCCACCTGGACGGGATGAAGGTCCACGTGGTGACGGTCAACGATTACCTGGTCGAGCGCGACGCGGGGTTTGCCAAGGCGGTCTTTGAGCTTCTGGGCCTGACCGTGGGCTACATCACCAGCGCCATGCCGGCCTATGGTGAGGAGGTCGAGGTCCGCCGGGCCGCGTACGCGTGCGATGTGACCTACGGCATGAACAACGAATTCGGCTTCGACTATCTGCGCGACAACACCAAGGTCCGCCTGGCCGAGCAGGTGCAGGGGGCGCTGGACTTCGCCATCGTCGACGAGGTGGACAGCATCCTGATCGACGAGGCCCGCACGCCGCTGATCCTGTCGGGCCCGGCCTACGGGCAGACCGACCGCTACCGCAAGGCCGACCGGGTCGCGCGGGAGCTGATCGAGCGCAACCGCCCGTGGGACCGGGCCAATCAGCGCGTGGAGTCGCTGCGGCGGCAGATCAAGGCCCTGCGCGGGGAGCAATCCAAGGTCCGCGGCCAGGAGGCCGGGGAGCTCACCGAGCGCCTCCGGGCCGCCGAGGGGGAGCTGGCGGCGGCAGAGGACAAGCTCGCGCGCGAGACGAAGCACTACGACATCGAGCTGGACCACAAGTCCGTCCACATGACCCACGAGGGCGTCACGCTTGCCCAGGAGACGGCCGGGGTGGGCAGCTTCTACGTGGGCGGCAACATGGAGTGGCCGCATCTGATGGAGCAGGCGCTGCGGGCGCACCGGGTCTTCGAACGCGACAAGGACTACGTCGTCCAGGACGGCAGCGTGATCATCGTGGATGAGTTCACCGGCCGACTGCTGGAGGGCCGGCAGTGGTCCGAGGGCCTGCACCAGGCCGTCGAGGCCAAGGAGGCCGTCCCGATCAAGGAGGAAAGCCAGACCCTGGCCACCATCACCTTCCAGAACTACTTCCGCCTGTACCGCAAGCTCGCGGGCATGACCGGCACGGCCATCACCGAGGCGGATGAGTTCATGAAGATCTACAAGCTGGACGTGATTTCGGTACCGACGCATCGGCCGGTCAACCGCGTGGACCACAACGACCTCATCTTCGCCGAGATCGACCCCAAGTACGAGGCGCTGGTGG